>NZ_JBFUDR010000152.1:0-14520 GCF_056404615.1 Massilia sp. P2_C2
CAGTTCCGGCTGTCCGATCAGGATGATCTGCAGGAGCTTGCGCTCGCTCGTCTCGAGGTTCGTCAGCAGGCGCAGCTGCTCCAGCACCTCGGGAGACAGGTTCTGCGCCTCGTCGATCACGAGCACGTTGTTGTGGCCCCGCGCATGGCTGGCCAGCAACCAGGCATTGATCGCGTCGACATAGGCCTTCACACCGAAGTTGATGTCACTGAGCGGCGCGACGTCGATGCGGAATTCGTCGCAGATGGTCTGCAACAGTTCCTCGACCGTCAGCTTCGGATTGAAGATATAGGCCAGGCGGCAGTCGTCCGGCACCTGCTCGATGAAGCAGCGGCACACGGTCGTCTTGCCGGCGCCGATCTCACCCGTCAGCAGCACGAAGCCGCCGCCGCTCCTGATCCCGTACAGCAGGTGCGCCAGCGCCTCGCGGTGGCGTTCGCTCATGAACAGGTAGCGCGGATCGGGGGCGATCGAGAATGGGGCCTGCTTCAGTTGAAAGTAGTTTGTGTACATGCCAATACCAGGAGCTTACCGGCGCCGCGGCAGCGATTTGAACTTCGCGCAGTATATTTTGCTTTTGGCATTGTAGTAAGCGATTGTGCTGCCGGGGACGGAGACGCGCAAAGGGTAAGGCGACGCATCCGCCGCCAGATGGCGCACGCCGGCCGCCTTGCGGACCGCCTGTTCCAGTTCGTCCGGCGGGACTTCGGCGACGGCGCCGACGAACACCCATTCGCTCGTGTCGTCGCTGACCATGACCTCGGTGACGGGCGCGCCCCACAGCGTCGTCTCGCCCGTGCGGAACCAGTACGCGCCGCCCTCGTGCTTGTAGGCCGGGCCGAAGTGGGTCTCCAGCCAGCCATAGAAATACGCGTTGTCGAGATGATCATGGCACAGCAGCGCCGCGCCGATGACGGGAGCGAACGTGGACGGCTGCTTGTCCTGCGTCTGCGCGTGCGCGGTCCCGGCGAGTGCCAACGCCGACGCCAGCGCGAGCGGAACGGCCCGCCGCCACGGGAAGGTCAGAGTTTGGACAGCCATGCGCGGTTGGCGGCGATCTTCGCCTTCACCGAGGCCGGCAGCGCTTCGTAACAACCCGGATGCTGCTTGAGCGCGTGCTCGCGCACTTCCTTTTCCAGGCCGTTGACGATGAATACATAAACTGAGGCACCTTCCGCACTCTTGCGGGTGCCCATATAGCGAATCACGGCAATCTCCTTGAGAGCGCCCATTATGCCATTCACACCCGGGTTCGGCCACGGCCGGGCCGCAGACATGCGTCAGGATGGGGTACTGGAGATCGCCCGGCAGGCCCCGTCGTTGCGCTCGAGCCACAGCTGCAACAACTCGCGCTTGTCCTGGCCGACGAAATCCTTCGCCCGCGTGGACAAACTGTCATGTCGCGTCACGGACGAGCCGGCCGACGACGGCCTATAATCGCCGGCATGACGACTGCCCTCCTCCTCCGCCTCCTCGCCTGCGCGTTCGCCCTGTCGGCCTGCGCGGCCGGCGAGGCGGCCGGCGTGGCGCCCGCATCGTCCTCCGTATCGCCCTCCTCGCCGCGCCTGTGGAAGGCCTCGCGCGCGGCACCGGACCACGGCACCACGGTGCTGTACGTGCTGGCCGCGAGTCCGGCCGGCCTGCCGGTCGAATACGATGGCTACTACACCCGCGCCGTGCTGCCGGCCCTGCGCAAGTCGGCCACCCTGTCGGTCGAGGGCGTGGGCGACGGCGAAGAAGCGCCGGCCGGTCCGGGCTGCGACCTGGGCCAGCTCGACGAGGAAGGCATCGCCAGACTCAACGACGCGCGCCAGCGCGTCCTCACGCTCGCGCTGCAGGCCGACATGGCGCGGCGCGACGCGCTCGACGTCAAGGCGCTGGCGAAGGCGCTCGATCCGGACACCCAGGCGCAATCGTGGGCACGCCTGGTCGAGATGAGCGACGAATTCACGCTGCTGCAGTTCGCGCGCCTGCAGGCGGCCACGCTCGTCGCCGCGCGCGCGACGCAAGCCCCGGACGGCGCGCGCGGCAACGTGGCCGAGGCGCTCGTACGCGCGCGGCCCGACATGCCGGTGCATGACATCGATTACAGGACCGGGATGATGCACGCGTACTGCGCGTCCGGTCCGAAGCGCACGCTGCTGCTGCAGGACGTGGTCGACGGCGTGCCGCAAGACGCCGCCGCGGCCGCGCGCGCCATCCCGCGCCTGACGCGCGACTTCGACGCCCTGCTGCGCAACCGCGCGCCGGCCGCCGGCAATGCCTTCGCCCGCCTGGCGCCGCTGGACGCGGGCCTCGTCTGCGCGCGCAACCTCGACTGGATCGCGCGCATGAACACGGTGGCGGACGGCCGTGCGCATTTCTACGTGGTCCCCGTGCGCAACCTGTTTGCGGCCAGGCACGACAATGCCGATTGCGGCGGCCTGCTGGACGACCTGGCCCAGGCCGGTTTCACCGTCGCGCCCGTCAGGTAGGGTGGACGGGTTTCCCGTCCACGCGTCCAGCCAGAGCTTGCGTTGCTTCAGCAGCGCGGTAATTTGAACGCGTGGACGGCGGAGCCGTCCACCCTACCGCCCCCACGCCGTCCCCGCCCACCCTCGCTTTTCCGCAGCCTGTCCTGCGTTTTCGCGCTTTCGTCGAAAGGCGGCTGCACGGCTCGAAGCCATGCCGTATCGTGCAGTTTCCCCGCACTCAAGACGACGCCATGAAATCCGCCCTCAAGCTCATCCTGCTCGCCGCCGCCCTGTCCGCCGGCGCCATCGCCACGATGCCCGTCTCGGTCGCCCAGCCGCAGGACGCAGGTACCGCCGTCGCCACGGAACAGCGTCCGGTTGCCGCTTTCAGTGCGATCGAACTGGCCGGCCCCTACCACGTCGTGATCGATGCCCAGGCGAAGCCGTCCCTGACGCTGAGCGGCGCGCGCAAGCAGCTGGCCGAGGTCGAGACCGTGGTGCGCGGCGACACGCTCGTCGTGCGCCCGGTGCAACGCAACGGCCTCTTCTTCAGCTTCGGCAAGCGCCAGGAGACGGTCACGATCCGCATCGGCGCCGCCGCGCTGAAACGCCTGACGGTGGCCGGCAGCGGCGACGTGGAGATCGCGCGCGTCAAGGGCGAGCGCTTCACGCTGATAGGCAACGGTCCCGGCGATGTCCGCGCGAGCGGCACGGTGCGCCAGCTGAGCGTGACGGGCAGCGGCAGCGGCGATCTCGACCTGCACGACCTGAAGGCGGCCGACGTCGACGTGGCGCTGAACGGCCCGGGCGACGTGCGCCTGTCCGACGTGGCCGGCACGCTGGCCGTGCAACAGGGCGGCTCGGGCGACCTGGAAGCGGACGGCCTGCGCACCGCCAGGGTCACGGCGCGCATGCACGGTCCGGGCAACATCACACTGTCCGGCAGCGCGGGCGACCTGAACGTGGAAATCAGCGGCTCGGGCGACCTCGATGCCGGCGGCCTGAAAACGGCCAGGGCGACCGTGCGCAGCCATGGCCCCGGCGACATCACCCTGGCCGGCGTGACGGACACGCTGGATGCCGAACTGCAGGGTTCCGGCGACCTCACGGCGAGCCTGTCCGCCAAGCGCCTGCTGCTGCGCATGAACGGCCCGGGCGACGCGCGCGTCGACGGCACCGTGGCCCAGGCCGACGCGCAGATCGCGGGCTCGGGCAGCCTGGAAGGCCACGGCCTGGTAGCGGCCCATGCCGATATCGCCGTGCATGGACCCGGCACCGCCGCCGTGAACGTGACCGGGAACGATCGTGCCGAAACAAAGCGTGGTTCACGCGGCCAATTGTTGCTGGTTGACCGCAGCGGTTCGCATCCGGCGCGGTAAAATGAAGGTACGCGAAGGAGGTCCAAAATGCTGTCCCTGTTCGCCCGCCTGAAACGCCGCTTCGCACCGGCATCCGAGCCCGCCATCCGGGTCTTCCCGGACTGTTTCGCCACGCAGGAGACCGTCGTGCCCTGGGACGACGTCAGCCGCGTGCTGGCCCATGCCGTACCGAGCGGCGTGCGCATCGAAGTGCGCGCCGCGCATCTGGACGAGGCCATCGTGCTGGCCGAGATGCAGCCCGGCTTCGACGCCTTCTTGCGCATGGCCGACCTGCGCCTGACCTTCCCGCTCGCGTGGTGGGAAGCGCTGCCGCGTGCACGCCACGTGGTGCTGTTCGAGGCCGTGCCGCACGCGGTGCCGGCCGCCGTGCTGCATCCCGCACCCCGCACCGTCAACGGATGACACGTGTCCTTGTGCTAATGTAGCGGCGCGGCCATGCCGCCCACGACATAATCAAGGACGCCCGATGATGACATGCCCTGTGCGCCTCGCGCCCCTGCTCGGCGCGCTGGCGCTCGCCGGCTTCGCCCATGCGCAGTCGGCACCGCAAGTCCCGCAGTACCCGGCCCTGCCCTCCGAGACCCCGGCCGAATTCACGGCACCCACGCAGGACTTCAACTACGTGAAGCGCACGGTGATGATCCCGATGCGCGACGGCACGAAGCTGAACACCATCATCATCGTGCCGAAGGGCGCGCACGATGCGCCCATCCTGCTGACGCGCACGCCTTATGACGCGAGCAGTTTCGTGGGCCACGCGGAGAGTTCGGACCTGGAGACGATCCTGACGGGCTACGACAACGCGGCCGACGTCATCGTCGAAGGCGGCTATATCCGCGTCGTGCAGGACGTGCGCGGCAAGTACGGCTCGGAAGGCGACTACGTGATGAATCGCCCGCTGCTCGGGCCGCTGAACCCGACGCCGGTGGATCACTCGACCGATACGTGGGACACCATCGAGTGGCTGACGAAGAACGTCCCCGAGACGAACGGCCGCGTGGGCATCGTCGGCATTTCGTACGACGGCTTCCTGCCGCTGATGGCACTGGTGAATCCGCACCCGGCGCTGAAGGTCGCGGTGCCGATGAATCCGATGGTCGACGGCTGGCTCGGCGACGACTGGTTCCACAACGGTGCCTTCCGGCAGATCAATATGTCGTACATCCTCGAACAGGTGGTCACGCGCGCCAACACGGCCCGCTGGCCCACCACCACCTACGACGACTACGACACGTACCTGCGCGCCGGTTCGGCCGGGAACCTTGGCCGCACGCGCGGGCTGGAACAGAGCGGGTTCTGGAACAAGGTCCTCGCGCACCCCGCGTACGACGCGTTCTGGCAGCTGCAGGCGATGGACAGGATCCTCGCGCAGCAGCCCGTCACGGTGCCCACGCTGCTCGTGCACAGCCTGTGGGACGCGGAAGACATCTATGGCCCCATCGCCGTGTGGAAGGCGCTCAAGCCGCACGACACGGCACACAACGTGTTCCTGACCCTGGGCCCGTGGTCGCACGGCGGCGCCATCGGCGACGGCAGCACGCTCGGCGCGATCAGGTTCGGCAGCGACACGGCGCTGCACTGGCGCCGGCGGGTGCTCGAACCTTTCCTCGCGCGCTACCTGAAGGGCGATGCCTCCGTGCCCGCGATCCCCGCCGTGACGGCGTTCGAGACGGGCACGAACACCTGGCGCGACCTGGACGCGTGGCCCAGCGGGTGCAGGGCCGGCTGCGCCATCGAACCCGCCGTGCTGCGCCTCGCCGCCGGACAGAAGGCTGTATTGAACGGCGCGGCCGATGCGAAAGGCTACGACGAATACGTGTCCGATCCGGCGAAACCGGTGCCGTTCCGCCAGCGCCCGATCCCGCCTTACGGCTACGACGAAGCGAAGGGGCAGACATGGCCGCGCTGGCTCGTCGACGACCAGCGCGAGGCGTCCGGCCGCACGGACGTCGCGACGTTCATGTCCGACGTCCTGACCGCGCCCGTCAAAATCAGCGGCGAACCCGTCGCCCACCTCGTCGCCTCGACGAGCGGCACGGATGCCGACTGGGTCGTGAAACTGATCGACGTATACCCGGACCAGGTGGGCAGCCAACCCGCCATGGGCGGCTACCAGCTGATGGTGGCCGGCGACATCTTCCGCGGCCGCTACCGCGAAGGCTACGACAACGCCAGGCCGCTGGCGCCGAACCGGCCGCTTGCCTACCGTTTCGGCCTGCCGACGGCGAACCACGTATTCCTTCCGGGCCACCGCATCATGGTGCAGGTACAATCGAGCTGGTTTCCTCTCTACGACCGCAACCCGCAGACCTTCGTGCCCAATATCTTCCTTGCCCAGCCCGCCGACTACAAGAAGGCCACGCAGCGTATCTACCACAGCAGCTACGTGGAACTTCCCCTCGTGCGGGCGACACCATGACACAGATCATCCGATTTTTTCGAAGAAATCCTTCCAGTAACTTCGCTTTTTCAAGAGACGTCGTTACCTTATCCTCTCGCCTTGACAACGGCCGCCGCGGCCGCGAATCTTGTTATTGATGAGAGAGATCAACATGAAACGCATCCTCCTTTTTCTTGCCACCAACGTCGCCATCATGCTCGTGCTCGGCATCACGGCGAGCCTGCTGGGCGTCAACCACTACCTCACGGCAAAGGGCCTGAACCTCGGCACCCTGCTCGTGTTCGCCGGCCTGATGGGCTTCGGCGGCGCCTTCATTTCGCTGTGGCTGTCGAAGCCGATCGCAAAATGGACCACCGGCGCGCGCGTGATCGAACAAGCCTCCAACCCGACCGAGCGCTGGCTGCTCGACACGGTCGCCCGCCAGGCGCAGAAGGCCGGCATCGCCATGCCGGAAGTGGCCGTCTATGAAGGCGCACCGAACGCGTTCGCCACGGGCGCGACGAAGAACGCGTCGCTCGTGGCCGTGTCGACGGGCCTGCTCCAATCGATGACGCATGACGAAGTCGAGGCCGTGCTGGCGCACGAAGTGGCCCACATCGCCAACGGCGACATGGTCACCCTGACCCTGATCCAGGGCGTCGTGAACACGTTCGTGATCTTCCTGGCGCGCGTCGTCGCGTATGCCGTCGACCAGTTCCTGCGCCGCGACGGCGAGGAACGCGGCCCCGGCATCGCCTTCACCGTGACCTCGGTCGTGTGCGACCTGCTGTTCGGCCTCCTGGCCAGCATCATCGTGGCCTGGTTCTCGCGCCAGCGCGAATACCGCGCCGACCGCGGTGCCGCCCGGATCATGGGCACGCCGCGCCCGATGATCGCCGCGCTGCAGCGCCTTGGCGGCATCGACCATGCCGACCTGCCGAAGAACCTGGCGGCAGCGGGCATCGCCGGCGGCGGCGTACTGGCCCTGTTCAGCAGCCACCCCTCGTGCGAGGACCGCATCGCGGCCCTGCAACACGCATGACGGACCGGCGCGCCTCCCAACTCGTGGCGCCGGCGCTGTTCGCGCTGGCGCTCGGCGTCATCCTGCAGCACTTCCTCGGCGCGCTGGCCTGGGCCGGCCTGCTCGCCGTCATCACCTGGCCCGCGCACGTCCACCTGCAGCGCCGCGGCTGGCCGCCGGCAGCCAGCGCGGCCTGCCTCGTCGGCCTGCTCATCCTCGGTTTCGTGGCCCCGTCCATCCTGCTGCTGAACACGCTCAGCGGCGAACTGGCCGGCGTGCAGCGCCTGCTCGCGCGCGCCAACGAGACGGGCGTGCCGGTGCCCGTCTGGCTCGCGCGCCTGCCGCTCGTGGCCGAACACGCCACCCGCTGGTGGAACGAGCATCTCGCCCTGCCCGGCGGCCTGAATCGCGTCGTCGGCAGCGCGGCCGGCGACTTCGCGCCGCACCTGACGGGCGCTGCGCGCCTCTGGGGCTCGACGATCCTCGCCAACGCGCTCTACCTGTTCCTCGCCCTGCTCACGCTGTTCGTGCTGTACCTGCACGGCCCCGCCGCCGTGCGCCACGTCGACAATGCCGGCACGCGCCTGCTGCCGCACCAGTATCCGATACTGCGCCGCGTGTTCCCGCTGTCGGTGCGCGGCACGGCGCTGGGCCTGGTGTCCGTCGCCGTTCTCGAAGGCTGCGTGCTCGGCGTCGCCTATCTGATCGCGGGCGCGCCGGCACCGGCGCTGCTCGCAGTGCTGACGGGCTATCTGGCCCTCGTGCCGGGCGGTGCGCCACTGTCGTTCACGCTCGTGTCGCTGCTGCTGCTGGGCCAGGGCCATTCCGGCGCCGCGCTCGGACTGTTCTGCTGGGGCGCGTTCGAACTGTTCATGGTCGACAAATTCATCCGCCCGAAACTCATCGGCCGGCGCGTCAACCTGCCGTTCCTCGCCGTGCTGTTCGGCCTCCTCGGCGGCGTCTCCACGTTGGGCGTCATCGGCCTGTTCGTGGGGCCGTTCATGATGGCGATCCTGTTCGAATGGCTGCGCGGCGGCGCCATCGACAATACCTCTTTAAATACCAATTTCACGTATCCAGCTCGCCATCCGAGCAGGGAAAACGAGACCAGTTCCACAGTACCGGCACGGCAGGACAATACCAATTAAATACCTGTTGACAAGCTTTCCAGTGCTGCCTATAGTGCCCTGACTTTCCCGGCACGGCACACTCCATGATCGACTATCTCATCGGCGTCGACGGCGGCGGCACCGGCACCCGCGTACGCATCGCTCACCTGGCGTCCGGCGGCGCCGTCGAACGAGCGCAAGGCGCCGGCGGCCCGTCCGGCCTGGGCCTCGGCATCGCGCGCGCCTGGGCTGCCATCCACGACGCCGTCGCACAAGCCTTCACCACGGCCGGCAGCACGCAGCCGCCTTTGGCCCGCATGGCTATCGGCCTCGGCCTGGCCGGCGTGCACAACGGCCAGTGGGCGCAGGCGTTCCGCGACGCGGATCCCGGCTACGGCGCCCTCGTCCTCGAAACTGACGCTTTTACTACCCTCTTGGGGGCACACGGCGGGGGTCCCGGCGCGATCGTCGCCATCGGCACGGGCAGCGTGGGCGAAGTGCTGCAGCCCGACGGCACGCGGCGCGAAGTCGGCGGCTGGGGCTTCCCCGCCGGCGACGAAGCGAGCGGCGGCTGGATCGGCCTCGCCGCCATCAACCACATCGAACAGGTGCTGGACGGACGCCGTCCCGGCAGCGCGTTCGCGGATGCGATCATCGCCGCGTGCGGCGGCGACCGCGCCGCCATCCAGGTCTGGCTCGGCCAGGCCACGCAGACGACCTATGCATCGCTGGCGCCGCTCGTGTTGCAACATGCCGGCGACCCGGCCGCGCGCGCCATCCTGACCAGAGCCGGCGAGGAAGCGGCCGCCATCGCCCGCGCCCTCGATCCGGACGGGCGCCTGCCGCTGGCATTGTGCGGCGGCCTCGGTGGCGCGCTGCGCGAATGGCTGCCGCCCGCGCTCGCGGCCCGCGCCCGCGCGCCGCTGGGCGATTCCGCGCAGGGCGCGTTACGGATGATCGAGCTGCACCTCGCGGCATAACGTGCTTGAACAAGGACCCACCATGCAAGGCAATATCCTGACTCCGGACGGCTGGATCCGCGGCCGGCTCCGCATCGAGGACGGCGCCGCGACCATCGCCGCCATCGAAGGCGCAGCGGCCGATCCGGGCGCCAACGGCGACGACTACCTCCTCCCCGGCTTCATCGACCTGCACGTGCACGGCGGCGCGGGGCGCGACATGATGGAAGGCGGCGACGCCCCGCACGTGATCGCGCGCCTGCACGCCCGGCACGGCACGACGAGCCTGCTCGCGACGACGATGACGGCGCCGCTCGACGACATCGACCGCGCGTTGACCGCCATCGGCAGCGCGTGCGAACAGCGCGGCAAAGGCGAGGCGCGCATCCTCGGCGTGCACCTGGAGGGCCCGTACATCAACGCGGGCAAGCTGGGCGCGCAGCCGCCATTCGCACGCGAAGCGAACATGGCGGAAGTCGAGCGCTTCAACGCACGGGCCCCGCTGCGCCTGATCACCGTCGCGCCCGAGATCGACGACCACCTGGCCCTCGTGCGCCAGCTTGCGGACGCCGGCATCCGCGTGCAGATCGGCCATACGAACGGCAACTACGAGGACGGCGTCAGGGCGCTGGAACATGGCGCGGCCGGTTTTACCCACCTGTTCAACGCGATGCCGGGCCTGCACCACCGCGACCCCGGCATGGTGGGCGCGGCGCTGGCGCATGCGCAGTACGCCGAGATCATCCCCGACCTGCTGCACGTGCATCCGGGCGCCATCAGGACGGCGCTGCGCTGCATTCCGAATCTGTACTGCGTGACGGACTCCACGGCGGCCGCCGGCATGCCGGACGGCGAGTACATGCTGGGCCGCCAGGTCGTCCACAAATGCATGGGCGGCGTGCGCCTCGCGGACGGCACGCTGGCCGGCAGCACGCTGACGATGGACCAGGCGCTGCGCAACCTGGTCTCCATCGGCCTGGACCTTGCCGACGCCGCGCGCCGCGTGTCGACCAATGCCGCCGACTACCTGGGCGAGACGCGCCGCGGCCGCATCGCGCCGGGCTGCTTCGCCGACCTGGTCGTGCTGGACCGCGACCTCAACCTCAAAGCCGTCTACATCGAAGGAGAACAGTGTGACCTCGCTGATGCTTGAAGAAGCCCTGTCCGCGGCCGACTGCGTCGCCCTGCAGCTGGCGCACGACGCCGAGCGCTACGCGGCGCTGGGCCACCACCTGCGCGGCACGCCGTTCCAGAATGCCGTGACGGTGGCGCGCGGCAGCTCGGATCACGCGTCCGCCTACCTCGCCTACCTGATCATGGCGCGCATGGGCCGCCTCGTGACATCGCTGCCGATGTCGCTCGTCACCTTGTACAAGGCGCCGCTGCAGGCTGCAGGCACGCTCGCCATCTCGGTCTCGCAATCCGGCCAGAGTCCGGACGTGGTGGAACCGATCCGCTACTTCCGCAGCGGCGGCGCGACGACGGTGGCCCTCGTCAACGACATCGATTCGCCGCTCGCGCACGCCGCCGAATGGGCGCTGCCGCTGCGCGCCGGGAAAGAGCGCAGCGTGGCCGCGACGAAGAGCTTCATCACGAGCCTGACGGCCGGCGCGCGCCTCGTGGCCGAATGGCAGCAGGACGCCGAATTGCAGGACGGCCTCGCCGCCCTGCCCGATGCGTTGCGGCGCGCGGCCGCCGTCGACTGGTCGGCCGCCCTCGACGTCCTTGCTCCGGCCCGCAACATCATGGTCGTTGGCCGCGGCATCTGCTTCCCCGTCGCGCTGGAAGCCGCGCTGAAACTCAAGGAAACCTCGGCGCTGCAGGCCGAAGCGTTTTCCAGCGCCGAGATCAAGCACGGGCCGATGGCGCTGATCGATCATGGCTACCCGCTGCTGATCTTCGCCACGCGCGGCCCGGCGCAGGCTGGCCTCGTCGCGCTGGCCGACGAGATGCGCGGCCGCGGCGCACGCGTGCTGCTCGCGGCACCGGCCGACGTGCCGTCGCGCGACCTCGAACTGCCGGTCGCGCCCTGCCCGGACCTCGATCCCATCGTCGCGATCGAGGCGTTCTACGTGATGGCGGCGCATCTCGCGCGGGCGCGCGGGCTCGATCCGGACCAGCCGCGTCACCTCAGCAAAGTCACGAAAACAAATTAAGCCATGGACACGACGGAATACCGGCGGCTGGCCGGCCAACTGATCATGATCCGGCTGTTCGGCACGGAACTGGATGCCGAAACAAAGGACTTCATCCGCGCCAGCCACGTGCGCGGCGCCTGCCTGTTCCGCCAGAACATGACGGACGCGGCGCAGCTCACGCGCTTCACCGGCGACTTGCGGGCGGCAATGGGCGCGCACGCGCTGCTCGCGCTGGACCAGGAAGGCGGCGCCGTCGTGCGCGCGCTGTGGGTCCCACCGCCGCCGTCCGCGATGGCGCTCGGTGCGACCGGCGACGAAGATCTCGCGCGCGACGTCGGCGCGGCGGTCGCGCGGGCGATCCGCGCGATGGGCTTCAACTGGAACTTCGCGCCCGTGCTGGACCTGAACAACAACCCGAGGAATCCCGTCATCGCCGAGCGTTCGTTCGGCGCCGACCCGCACACCGCGACGAAACTCGCGCTCGCATGGRTGGCCGGCAGCGACAGCGAAGGCGTGGCCTGCTGCGTCAAGCACTTCCCCGGCCATGGCGACACGCACGTCGATTCGCACCGCGACCTGCCCACGGTCGACAAGCCGCTGGCGGACCTGGAGCGCTTCGAATTCGCGCCGTTCCGCACGGCCGCCCCGCACGCGCCCGCCGTGATGACGGCGCACATCGTCTATCCATCGCTCGACCCGGACAATCCGGCCACGATGTCGCGTGCGATCCTCTCCGACCTGCTGCGCGACAGCTGGGGCTATGACGGCGTGATCATCACGGACGGCATGGACATGCACGCGATCGCGCACCGCTACGAGGCCGGCCAGGCGGCCGTGAACGCGCTGCTGGCCGGCGCGGACATGGTGATGGCGATCGGCAGCCGCGCCGCGCAGGAAGACACCATCGCCGCCATCGCGGCCGCCATCGCCGACGGCCGCCTGCCGCTGGCCGGCGTGCACGCGCGCCTGGACCGCCTGGACCGCCTCGCGCGCGCGCATCCGGCCGGCGCGGTGCCGTACACGACGGAAAGCGCGGACCGCGTGCTGATGGCCACCGCCTGGCGCAGGGCACTGACGGCGCGCGGCGATCCGCATCGCCCCGTGGCGGGCAGCAAAGTGCGGCTGGTGGCGCGCCAGGACGTCGTCAGCGACGGCGTCTCGGAAGCAGGCGTACCCGCCAGCGCCATCGCGGCGATGCTGGGCCATCTGTTCGACGTGGACCTCGTCACCTTCGCGGATGCCGAGACGTTCGACTGGCGCGCGCTACCGCTTGACGACCGCTTCACGATCCTGGCGTCGACCTCGCGCCGCCGCTACGGCCCGCATGCCCGCGCCACGTGGACGCCGGACCTGCACCTCGCTTTGTGGAATCCCTACCAGGCCCTCGACTTCGCGGCGCCCGCGCTGATGACCTATGGCTTCGCGCCGCCCGCGCTGGAGGCCGTGCGGGCCTGGCTGGCCGGCGACATCGAGGCGGAGGGGCACTGCCCCGTGCCCGGTTTTTGAAAGTTCCCGCTGCCGGTTTGACGCATGGCCGGTAACGCATTGTAACGACGCATCCGCGCGCCGCACGGCTGGGGCAGAATTGTCACGCCGGTCAGCGGATTGTGGGAGAATGCACGCTTTGTCCGAGATCGGCATCCGGCACCGTCGGCGTATGTATGCCAGAACCCGCACGGTGCATTTTTTCGTCATTCAGAGAGGATTAGTCAATGTCCCAATTCCGTTTTGCCCGCCTTGCCCTGATGCTGGCCGCCCTTGGCCTGAACGCCGCGCCGGTCCTGATGCACAGCGCCTCGGCGCAGGACAAGAACGCCCCGGCTGCCCAGCCGAAGCCCGATGCGGTCCGCCCGGAACTGTTCAAACTGCTGGACCCGGCCCAGATCAAGCCTCTGATGGATGCGAAGAACTACACGGAGGTGCAGAGCCGCGTCACCCAGGCCGAAGCGGTTGCGGACAAATCCCCGTATGAAGTCTATGTGCTGAACCGCATGAAGCTGTCGCTGGCCACGGCCACGGGCAACGACCAGATGTCGATAAGCGCGCTGGAAGCCATCCTGGCGTCGGGCAAGGTGCCGGAAGCGGACAAGCCGCGCTTCGAGCAGGCCCTGGCCACGATGTATTACAACGCCAAGAATTATCCGAAGGCGATCGAGCTGTACAAGCAGATCCAGGCCAGCGGCCAGGCATCGGACCAGGTCAACTCGGCGCTGATCCGCTCGTACTACCTGAGCGGCGACTACGCGACGGCACTGAAGGCCCAGGAACCGGTGCTGCAGGCTGCGGAACAGGCCGGCAAGACCCCGTCGCAGGAAGACCTGCGCCTGTATGCGTCGGCCGCGAACAAGGTCAAGGACGATGCCGCCTACCTGCGCGGCCTGGAAAAACTGGTCGCCTACTACCCGAACGACGACTTCTGGACCGACCTGATCAGCCGCGGCATCGTGCGCAAGCAGGGCTTCCAGGACGCCAACATCCCCGACGTGCTGCGCCTCGAATTCGCGGCCGTCAAGCAGATGTCGTCGGATGCCTACTCGGAACTGGCCGAGTTGGCCATGAAGGATGGCTTCCCGACCGAAGCGAAGAAGATCGTCGACGCGGGCTTCGCCGCCGGCGTGCTGGGCACGGGCAGCGGCGCCGCCAAGGACCGCCAGCTGCGCGACCGCGCCACCAGGGAAGCCGCAAGCGACGCCAAGAACATCGGCGCGGGCGAAGCGGGCGCCGCCAAGGCCAAGACCGGTGCCGGCCTCGTCAACCTGGGCTGGGCGTATGTCACGATGGACCAGTTCGACAAAGGCATCGGCTTCATCCAGCAGGGTATCGCCAAGGGCGGCCTGAAGTCGCCGGACGAAGCCAAGCTACGCCTGGGCATGGCCTATGCGAAAGCCGGCCAGAAGGACAAAGCCATCGCGACCTTCCAGGAAGTCAAGGCGGGCGGCGGTCTGTCCGACACGGCCAAGTACTGGATCCTGCTGCTGAACCACCCGGCCGGCACGGTGGCGGCCAAGTAATTCTGCCGGCCCTCCCGGTAATGAAGCGGCGTGGCGTTGTCCACGCCGCTTTTTTTCGTCTATATGATTT
>NZ_JBFUDR010000153.1:0-14349 GCF_056404615.1 Massilia sp. P2_C2
GCCGCTACCTGATCAACTATTCGGGATGGCAGAGGTTGCTGGACGCGCGCCGCCTGACGACTCCGGCTGACTGGCTGCGCGCTGCGGTCCAGCTCGGTTAGCGGGTTGGTGCTCGTTTACCGAATCAACGCGAACACAGCCAAAAAAAACCGCGGTCGCAACCGCGGTTTTTCATAGCTGGAGCCAGACGCGGATCAGGCCTTCGGTGCGCGACGGCGACGCTGTGCGCCGACGAAGCCCAGCATGCCCATGCCCAGCAGCATCATGGTGCCCGGTTCCGGCACGGCGTTCGTGAAGGTGTTCGAGCCGTCGACCTTGAACACGATGTCGCTGTTGCCGGCGACATAGTCCGGGAAGTCGCTGCTGCCACCGATGTGGAAGTTGTTGGTGGATGAGTTGCCAGCCGGATAGTTCAGGTTCGATTCGAAGTTCACGCCGAACAGCATTTCCGACACGCCTTGCAGGTAAGCCGGATCGATGAAGTCGCCGCCACCGACCACGCGGGCGGTGATCTTGGTCGAACCCTGGCCGGCGCCGGGGGCGGTCACGGTGAACTCCGACTGCGTGTTCTCCGGAACGATGGTCAGCAAGGCGATCAGCGTGCCGTCGTCGAAACCGGTACCGCCGGCGGTCGAGGCGTTGGCGCCGGTGTCGTAGTAGATGGCGACCTTGTTGTCACCCGGGGCGAGGCCGAACGTGGCGTGCGTGGCGGTCGTGCTCGTGACCGTTTCGTTCAGCATGGCGACGATGGTGAACTCATAGTTCTTGCCGGCGCCGGTGTCCTTGGTGCCGTTGGCGGTGGTGTCCAGGCCATTGAACAGGATGGTCGGGTTGCCGTCCACGCTGGACAGGTTCGACTGGTACAGGAACTGGAAGTTCTGGCCGACGGTCAGCGGGGTGCCGAACGGGCCCACGCCTTTGGCGACACCGCTACCGCTAGCGTTCCAGTCCAGGGTGGTGGCATCGCTCGCCAGAACGTTGGTGCCATCCTTGAGGGTGAACGCTTGTGCCGACGAGCCGGCGAATGCAAAGCCCAGGGCGGCGACGACCGGGATCAGTTTGCGGAACGAAATCTTCATGTTGGCTCCAAGAGATCTGCTGGTTGAGGTATCGGGGGGATAGCCCAGCTTTTGCTGTAAGCTCATTTCATCCATTGCAAATGACGTGCCAGTCTAAGTCACACTATTTAAAATCAAAGCGTTATAAAAAAAACATGCGAGTAATCACGGATTCTCGCTGCCGTATGTAAAAAATCCCGACACATAGTTTTACATTTGGGAAATGATTCCTGGCCGAAATTTCAGGGTTCCCGCGTCCCCGGCGGCCGGCGGACGGCTCTGCAGCGTCACCACCGTGCCGCGCAGGCCCGCGCCGCTGGCCCTGACCGTGATCGTGCCGCTGGCGCCCGCCCGGGTCCGCACGATGCCCAGCACGAGCCCGTTGAACGCCGCCCGTTCCGGCGCCTGGAACGATTCGAAGCTCGTCGCGTCGCCATTGTCGGTGGCGACGAGTTCCGCCGGTCCCTCGACGGTGAAGCGCACGCGGTCGCGCGCGCGCGGGGTCGGTACGCCTGCGTCGTCGACGATGCGCACCGTGACGAACGCCAGGTCGCGGCCGTCGGCTTTGATCGTCGTGCGGTCGGCCTGCGCCTGCAGGGCGGAAGGGGCGCCGGTCGTCCTGACCGTCTCGTGCGCCCATTCCTTGCCATTCTTGTAGGCGACGACGCGGATCTCGCCCGGTTCCCAGGTCACGAAATCCCAGCGCAGGCGGTAGGCATACGGCGCTTTCTTCTGGCGGCCCTGCGACTTGCCGTTGACGAACAGCTCGGCCTCGTCGCCCGACGTAAATACGTGCACGGGCGTGACCTGTCCCGCGCGCTCCGGCCACGTCCAGTGCGGCAGCACGTGCACCATCGGCAGGTCCGCCCGCCAGCGCGACTGGTACAGGTAATAGCGGTCCTTCGGGAAGCCGGCGAGGTCGACGATGCCGGAGTAGGAACTGCGCGCGTCGTAGTAGGGCGTCGGTTCGCCCAGGTAGTCGAAGCCGGTCCAGACGAATTCGCCGGCCGTATAGGGGTTCTGGTCCAGCGACGCGAACGCACGGTCGGCGGACGCGCCGAAGTCCGCCGCGAACAATTCGTAGGCGCTGACCTGGCGCGTGGCCGGATCGCCGCCGGCGCCGGGACGCACGGACGCGCTCAGCACGCCCGGCACGGGGAACTGGTATTCGCCGCGGCTGGACAGCGCGGAGGCGCTCTCGCTGTGCAGGATCACCTTGGCGGGATACGCGGCGCGGAACATCGGGAACTGGCCGGGCAGGGTGCGGATGCCGGTGCCCTGGTAGTTCAGCGAGATCACGTCGACGACGCCGGGCAGCGGCATGTCCGCCTTCGCGTAGTTCATCGCGCCCGTCGCGGGCCGGGTGGCGTCTTCCTCGTGCGCGATGGCCACGAGTTCGCGGCCGACGGCCGCGCCGTCTTCTCCCGTGTACTGTTCGCCCACCTCGTTCCCCACGCTCCACAGGATGATCGAGGGGTGGTTGCGGTCGCGCCGGATCATGGCGCGCAGGTCCTGCTCGTGCCAGTCGGGGAAGATCAGGTGGAAGTCGAGCGGCGTCTTTTTGCGCTGCCAGGAATCGAATACCTCGTCCATCACGAGGAAGCCCATGCGGTCCGCCAGGTCCAGCAGCTGCGGGTCGGGCGGATTGTGGCTCATGCGCAGGGCGTTGGCACCCATCGCGCGCATGATCTCCAGTTGGCGCTCGGCCGCGCGCACGTTGAACGCGGCGCCCAGCGCGCCCAGGTCGTGGTGGTTGTTCACGCCGTGCAGCGGAATGTGTTCGCCGTTGACGACGACGCCGCGGTCCGGATCGAAGCGCACGGAGCGGATGCCGAACGGCGTTTCGTAGCGGTCGACGACGCGGCCGTCCTGGCGCACCGTCGCCACGAGGGCATAACGCTGCGGCTTTTGCGTGGGCGGCGGCCCCCACAGGCGCGGCCGCGCCACGGTCGTCGCCCCCGCGACGATCACGCTGGCACCCGAGGCGACCGTGGCCGGCCCGGACTGCACCGTCGCCACCGGCTTGCCGGCGATACGGCCGCCCTCGTCGAGATCATACAGTTCCGCCGTCACCGTCGCGCTGGCGGGCACGCTGCCGTCGTTGTCGAGCGCGACCTGCCACGCCACGCGCGCGGCGGCCGGCGTCACCTCGGGCGTCGTCACCGTGACGCCCCACTGGCCCACGTGCAAGGGGGCCGTCTTCGTCAGCCAAACGTTGCGGTACAGGCCCGCGCCCGGATACCAGCGCGCCGATTCCGGCGGATTGTCGAGGCGGATCGCAAGCTGGTTGGTGCCGCCCGGCTGCACATAAGGCGTCAGGTCGACGCGGAACGAGTTGTAGCCGTACGGCCAGCCGCCTGCGAGATGGCCATTGACCCATACGCTGGCGTAAGCCATGGCGCCGTCGACGTCGAGGAAGATCTTGCGGCCGCGGTCGGCGGCGGCGATGTCCAGCTTGCGCCGGTACCACGCCGGGCCCCAGGTCTGCAGGCGGCCCATGCCGCCGTACGGACCGGTCGTGAGGAACGGGCCTTCGATCGCCCAGTCGTGCGGCAGGGTGACGGCGCGCCAGCCGCTGTCGTCGAAGGCGGCCCGGGCGAACGGTGCATCCACGGCGGGGTCCAGGGCCGGCCGGGCGTGGCGCCGTGCGGGATCGCGGATGAACGCGTTGCCGCTCGGGAGGATCCACGGCTTCAGCACGGGCATGCCCGCGCGCGCGACGCGGGCCGCTTCCTCGGGCATGGCATCGGCCACCTTGCCGTCGGCGGAGACGGTGACTTCCGGGCGTACGTCGTACAGATACGGGGTGGTTGTGCCATCCGGGTCGCCGCGCTGGAAGCGCCAGCCGTCGTCCAGCAGGATGCGCTGGCGCGGAGCGTGCGCAATCTGCCCGGCGCCGGCCGTGTCCTGCGGCACGGCGCGGGCGGTTGGCGCGCCAGGCGGGAAAGCGGCCGCCAGGCTGGCGGCCAGGGCGATGCCGAGCGTGAATGCGAGCCGGCCTGCGGCTCCGTGACGCGTGTCTTGCACGATCTCCTCCGGGGATGGCGGTTGCTTGCGGGCGGGTCCGATGTATCGATGGTAGCGCAACCATCCAGCAGTGTAGGGGCAAAGGCCCATCCGGTCAATGGATGGGGCAGGCTGGGGATCGGCCACGATCGATCAACTTGTTGATCGTTTCACCAAGGGCGGGGACATTGGAATTTTAGGCAAGAGTTTCGGAATATCACCCATGGCCCCGTACCCGGCCGGCATCTAGAATGATCCACGTTGTCACGCAAGGAGGAACGATGCCGCATCCCACGCAACCTGTCTGGTTCATCGCCGACGCCACCACGGGCCTCGCGGCCGCGCTGGCCGAGGCCGTCCTCGCGTCCGGCCAGTGCGCCGTGCTCGCGGCGCCGGTGCCGCACGCCTTGCAAACCCTCGTCGACCGTCATCCGGAACGGGCGCTGGCGCTGGCACTGGACGTCACGGACACCGCCGGCATCGATGCGGCCGTCCGTACCGCGGAAGGCCGTTTCGGTCGCATCGACGTGCTGGTGTCCTCCGCCGTGCAGCGCTATCCGGGCGCGATCGAGGAGGGCGAGGATGGCGCCATGCGCGCGTTGTTCGACGGGAACGTGTTCGGCCCCATCAACCTGGCGCGGCGGGTGTTGCCGGGCATGCGCGCGCGCCGCGCCGGCCACGTCGTGATGCTGGCGCGCGCGGCCGTGCAGGCGCCGGCGTTCGACGGTTTCGGCCACGCGGCGCGTTCGGCGCTGGAAGCGCTCGCGGAAGCGTTGTTTTACGAGGTCGAACCGCTCGGCATCGGCGTCACGCTCGTCGATCCGGGCGGTGGCGACGATGCCGGCACGCCGGCACCGCGCGCAGCAAGCATTCCCGACTACGAGAGCCTGGCCGGCCGCGCGGTCCGCAACGCCGCCGGCGGTCAGGTGGATGCCGCGCGCGCCGCCCAGGCCATCATGCAGGCCGTCGCCGCCGGGCGCGGTCCGCTGCGCCTCGTGCTGGGACGGGCGGCGCTGCAGCGCGCCTACGACCGCCTGCGCGTGCTGAAGGTGGGATTCGATGCGTGGGCGGACCTCGCCGCGTCGGCCGACGTGCCGGCACCGGGCCGGCCGGCGTTTCCGCCGCCGGCCCATGGCGGCCGCACGCGCAGGCCGGCGCGCTCGCGCGCCTGATGCCGGCGTGCAGTCGGGGCGGCGTCAGAGCCTGGGCAGGCAGATGACCACCTGCAGGCCGTGCGGTTCCGTATCGCGCAAATCCACCGTCCCGCCGTGCTGGGCCACGATGTCCCGCACGATCGCGAGTCCGAGGCCGCATCCCTCGCCCTGGTCCGTCGCCCGGACGAACCGTTCGAAGACCCGGGCGCGGTCCGCTTCCGGGATGCCAGGGCCATTGTCGGCGATGATGATGCGCACGTGCGCGCCGTCCGGCTGGATGCGGACGGTGATCTCGCCGCCGCGGCCGGTGTATTTGATGGCGTTGTCGAGTACGTTCGTCAGCGCTTCCCGCAGCAACAGGGCATGCGCCTTGATCTGCAGCGGGAGGCGCCCCTCCGGCGCGCGCCCGTCGGGAAGGGTGTCGTCGTCCATGCCCAGGTCGATCTCGGCTCGCATCGCGCGCGGCACGAATTCGGCGACGATGTCCTGGACGAAGGCGCGCACGTTCAGCGGCGCCATGTCGGACACCGCCACGGCCTCAGGGTCGGCACGCGCCAGCATCAACAGCTGGTTGATCAGGTGGGCGCCGCGGGCGGCACTCTGGTCGACCAGTTTCAGCCGGTCGATCAGCGCCGGATCGTCGGTCAGCTTGATCGCCAGCGCCGTCTGGCTTTTCAATCCCGCGAGGGGCGTGCGCAACTGGTGGGCCGCGTCGGCGATGAAGCGCTTCTGCGCGTTCACGTTCTGGCGCACCGAGGCCAGGAGTTCGTTCAATGCCCGGACCAGGGAGCGGACTTCCTGCGGCGCCGATTCGATCTGCAGCGGCGCGAGGTCGATCGGCGAGCGTCCTTCCATCTCCTTGCGCAGGCGCAGCAGCGGCGCCAGGCCGGCGCCCGTGCCGAACCAGACGATGATGGTCATCAAGGGGATCAGGGCGGACAACGGGAGCAGGGTGTCCATCAGGATCATCTTGAAGATGTCTTCGCGATGCGCCATGTTGCGCGCGACCTGGACCAGCATCCATTGCTGCTTGCCCACGTCGGCGCTGTACAGCAGGTACAGCGCGGCGATCCTGACCTTCACGTGCTGGCCGGCCCCCTGTTGCCCGCCGGTGTCGGGGGACGGGATTTCGCCGTCGTAGAAATACGGACCGTTCAGGCGCGGCAGCATGTCCCTGGGTGGCATCGGAATGCTGTTGTTGCCTAGGATGAATTCGCCGGGCGGCGTACTGACCATGTAGTACAGGCGGTCGTTGGGGTCGGTCTCGAGGACTTCCTGTGCCGCGCGGGGGAAGTCGATCAGCAGCCCGTTGCCGATCGGTTTGACGCGCCGCGCCAGGGCGCGCGTGGCCTGCGACAGCGTCGCGTCCGCGGCCTGGTTGACGTACCGGACCGCGAGGCGGTAGGTCGCGATGCCGCCGGCAAACCACAGGACCAGCTGGGGCAGCAACACCCAGATGACCAGCTGGCGGCGCAGCGAATGGTTACGGGGCGTGATGCGGAACCGGTGCAGTATGCCCCGTTCAGCCCGGTCGTCCATCGGAGCGCTCGGCGGCCAGCAGGTATCCGAGCCCGCGGACGGTGCGGATTTCGATTCCCGAACCTTCCAGCTTGCGGCGCAGACGGTGGATATGCACTTCCGCAGTGTTGCCTCCGCCGACCTCGGTCCCGTCTTCGGTCCAGGCGGCCGCGATCTGCTCCTTCGTGACGACCTTGTCTGCATGGAGCAGCAGGAGTTCGAGCAGCGTCGCTTCGCGCGGACTGAGTTCGACCGGATCGCCGTGGATCACCGCCCGCCGTGCGGCGCGGTCGAAATGGAGGCCCGCCACGCCCACGTCGCCATTCGCGGGTGCGGCCGCCCGGGAGCGCCGCAGCACGGCACGCAGGCGCGCTTCCAGTTCCGGGAAGTCGAACGGCTTGGTCATGTAGTCGTCCGCGCCGGCATTCAGCCCCGCGAGGCGGCTGTCGAGCCTGTCGAGTGCCGTGAGCACGACGACGGGAAGGTTGGGCCGGGTGGCGCGCAACTTCTTGAGCACCGTGAGTCCGTCGATCATGGGCAGGCCCAGGTCGATGATGGCGATATCGAAGTTTTGCCGGGAAAGCAGGAATTCCGCCACCGGGCCATTCGGGGCATGCTCGACGGTAAAGCCCGCGCCATTCAACTGGGCGGTCAATCCGTTGGCAAGTATAGGGTCGTCTTCGGCTAGTAAGAGCTGCATGTCGCGATATTAACGGAGATTGGTCTAACCGGAAAGCCGGCACGCACCATTTCTTGCTCACTGTACATAAGTCGGGCTAATATGTCGACCATCAGTCTTAGCCAGGGACGGCAAGGCGCAGGCGTTCCAGGAGTAGTGAGCCATGGCATTTCTCTCCATTCGAAATCCGTCCGGATGGGGCGCCTTGGCGCTCGCCACCGCATCGTTGGTTGCTACCGCGCACGCGGGCGAGCTCGAGGTGCTCCACTACTGGGACGTGGGCGATGACGCCAAGGCGGCGCAGGTGCTGAAGGCGGCAATGCAGCGCCACGGTCATACCTGGAAGGATTTCGTCCTGTCCGCCGACGGCAACGGTGTTCCGCTCACGCTGCTGCGCTCGCGTGTCCTGTCGGGCAATCCGCCGACCGCGGCCCAGATCAAGACCCCGGTCATCCAGCAATGGGCGCGCGAAGGTGTCCTCGCGAATGTCGACGACGTGGCCCGTGCCGAACACTGGGACACGGTCCTCCCGAAGGCCGTCAGCGACGCCATGAAATACAAGGGCAGCTACGTCGCCGTTCCCGCCAACGTCCACCGCATCAACTGGCTCTGGATTAACATGGGCGTGCTCAGGAAGGTCAACGCGCGGGTGCCGACGACCTGGGATGAATTCTTTACGACGGCCGAGGCGATGAAACGGGCCGGTTACGTGGCCGTCGCGCACGGCGGCCAGCCGTGGCAGGATTTCGTCCTGTTCGAAATCGTTGCGCTCGGCGTGGGCGGCGTCGACTTCTATCGCAAGGCGTTCGTGACGCTGGATCCCGCTGTCCTCGCGGGGCCGGTCATGGAGCAGGTCCTCCAGACCTTCCGACGCATCAAGACCTATGCCGGCCCGACAGCGATGGGCCGCGACTGGATACTGGCATCCTCGATGGTGGTGAAAGGGCAGGCGGGGATGCAGTTCATGGGCGACTGGGCCAAGCCCGTGTTCCTGGCGGCGCAAAGGGACGCCGGCCTGGAGTTTTCCTGCGTGCCCGCGCCCGGTGCGACGAAGGCGTTTTCCTTCGCCGTCGACTCGTTCGCGCTGTTCAAGGTCAACAGCGCGGCCAAGGTCAAGGCGCAGAAGGACTTTGCGGCGGAGCTGCTGTCGCCGGCCGTGCAGGAAGAATTCAACCTGGACAAGGGTTCGATTCCGGTCCGCCTGGGCGTGGACCTCGCGCGCTTCGACCGCTGCGGCAGGCAATCGGGCGCCGCTTTCGATGCCGCCGCGCGCGCGGGCATGTTGGTGCCCAGCGTGTCGATGTCCCTGCCGCCCGCCATCGAGGACGCGATGCGGGAAGCCGTCAGCGCCTATTGGCACGACGACCGCATCCCTGCACAGGCGACGATGCAGCGCCTTGTCGCTGCCGTGCGCGGCGCCGGGACGCCACCCCGCACGCACTGAACTCAATTGCGACGGGGCGCACCGAGCGTTCTTTTCGTTAATCTACATTAACACTTCGCAATCCCACCGGCGTTCGTTGCCGGTTGGGCCGCGCGTCCGCGTGTCGTGGTTCCTTTGCGGCACTTAGCCAGCAGGGGCGAGGAATTCCGCATTCTTTACTGCGATGTGTCGCATCGCTACGACATTGCTTGTCTTTTAGTCTTCGTAAACACTGACCAAAACTCACGAATTTATTGACTTTCGTCAATGGCCGAACCTACACTAAATTAATGCAAAATTAATTCAGAGTGGGTGAAATTGTTAAGGTTGACGCTTTATCACGCACGGTCGTGCGAAGCGTCGCGGCGCCACGCTGGATTGAAATCGCAGCTTGCCATGCTGAACGGGAAGCGCCTCAGAGCGCAGCCGTGCAGCGAGCCCCATCGGCAAGGATCAAGCAGGAGGGAGAGTCCATGCGATCGATGCGAACGCACGCGTATCGCAGACTTATCAATCAAGGAGACGACATGACAAAGTTTAACAAGACCGCAATCGCCATCGGCGTTGCTCAATTCATGCTGATGGCCAGCGGCACGGCATTTGCGCAAACCACCCCCGCCACCGATAACGAAGGGACGACCGTGGTCGTCGTGGGCCAGCGCGCTTCGCTGGAAAACGCCCAGAAGATCAAGCAGAACGCAGACGAGGTCGTCGATTCGATCGTCGCCGACGACATGGGCAAGCTGCCGGACCGTTCGGTCACCGAGGTGCTGCAGCGCGTGGTTGGCGTGACCATCGACCGCACCATGGCCAAGGGTGACCCGGAGCACTATTCGGTCGAAGGGTCGGGTGTGATGGTCCGCGGCCTGAGTTATGTGCGTTCCGAACTCAATGGCCGCGATTCGTTCTCCGCGAACGGCGGCCGTTCCCTGAACTTCGAAGACGTGCCGCCCGAGCTGATGGCCGGCATCGACGTCTACAAGAACCCGTCGGCGGAACAGATCGAGGGCGGCATCTCGGGCCTGATCAATTTGCGCACGGCGATGCCGTTCGATTTCAAGGGCCGCAAGCTGTCCATCTCGGCGCAGGACACCTATTCCACGCTGAAGAAGGGCAAACCGCAGCCGTCGTACTCGATGATGTTCTCCGATCGCTGGAAGACCGGCATCGGCGAATTCGGCGCCCTGTTCGACCTGGCGACGTCGCAAAGCGGTACCCGCACCGACGCCTTCCAGGTCTCGCCGTATTATCCGCGCACCGACGTCGTCCCCGGCCAGACCGCCTGGGTACCGAATTCGGCCAGCTACCGTTCGCTCGAATTCGACCGCAAACGCGACGGCGCGTACGCTGCGTTCCAGTGGAAACCAAACAGCTCGATCCAGACCTCGCTGAGCTACTTCAAGTCGCGCTACAAGATGAAGTGGGACGAGCAGGCGATCTTCAGCTCGTCCAGCGCGTACACCCTCCAGGTGGCGAACCCCGTCTTCGACTCGAAGGGCGCGATGGTCAGTGGCGTGCTCACCGACGACGCCGACGGCGGCGTCAACTTCAACGACGACACCCGTACCTCGACCCGCAAGTCTAACACAACCGACATTTCGTGGAACCTGCGCTGGCGCCTGAACAGCCAGTGGAGCGTCACGACCGACCTGCAGAAGATCCGCGCCGACACCGGCAGCTTCGACTCGACGGTTGCCACCGGCCTGCAGATTCCGAAGCTGAACATGAACATGTCGACGACGCCGGTCACCCTGACGTTCGACGATGCCGACCGCGCGTTCATGGCCAATCCGAACAATTACTACTGGGGCTTCACGATGGAGCACCGGGATGCGAGCGTCGCCAACGAGAAGGCCTGGAGGGCCGACGCCAAGTATGAGTTCGACCATCCGATCCTGCGCGACGTGCGCTTCGGCGTGCGCCTGAACGACCGCGACGCGACGACGATCAATTCCGTCCCGGGTTATAACTGGGCGGCGATCACGCAGCCGTGGCAGGTTGGTCCGGTCGGTTCGTGGCAGCCGCTGAGCCACCTGGCTTACCTGGGCGATCCGCGCTTCTCCGGCGGCATGCACCTGAACACGTTCCCCAACTTCTTCAATGGAAAGACGTCGGTGCCGGCCGTTGTGTTCCCGAACGTCTCGCTGGCCGATGGCTATCCGGGTACCTATGCCCAGCTGCACCAGTACTACAACGTGCTGTGCGCGGAACGCAGCGGCGGTACGCTGGACAGCTGCGGCAAGTGGAATCCCGCCACGTTTGGCACCGATCCGTCGGGCACCAACGACCAGCACGAGCGTACCAAGGCGTTCTACACCCAGTTGCGTTTCGGCTTCGACGACCTGAAGTATCCGGTCGACGGCAATCTCGGCGTGCGCTACGTGAAGACCAGTATGGTCGCCCACGGTTACACGGTGTTCAGCTTCACCGCGCCGAGCATCCCGGCCGGCGCCACGGTGACCGGCGTGCCGATCCCGAACATCCCGAACTTCCAGCAGAAGCAGGACTTCGACAATTCGTACAGCAATGTGCTGCCGACGCTGAACCTGCGCATGAAGGCATCGGACAAGCTGCAATTCCGCTTCGCCTACGGCAAGGCGATGGCGCGTCCGGACTTCTCGCAGCTGCAGGCTTATACGAGCCTGTCAGAAGGGACGACCACGAGCACCAACACCACGACCAACGTGGTCAACGTCAGCAACGTCAACCTCACCGGCACGGGCAGCGGCAATCCGATGCTGCGTCCGACCATGGCCAAGCAGGCCGACCTGACGGCGGAGTGGTACTTCGCGCCTACGGGCTCGTTGACCGCGGCCGTGTTCCACAAGAAGCTCAGCGACGTCATCATCAACCAGAGCTATGCCTTCCCGCTGCCGGACGTGACCGGCACGATGCATGACTTCGTCACGACGGGCCCGGTGAACGGTGCGAACGGTACGGCCAAGGGCATCGAACTGGCTTACCAGCAGTACTTCGACAAGCTGCCGGGCTGGATGTCGGGCTTCGGCGTGCAGGCGAACTACACGTACGTGGACAGCCACCTGAGCCTGTACCACCCGGTGTACCAGGCGTACTGCTCGGGCGGCAGCGGCGCCGACAACCTGAACCTGAACCTGAACGGTTGCGACGTCGACGGCAAGACCTTCGGCAACCTGCCCCTGAACGGTCTGTCGAAGAATTCGTACAACCTGGCCCTGCTGTACGACCGTGGCCCGATCTCGGCACGGGTGGCCTACAGCTGGCGTTCGAAGTCGCTGCAGGCGGTCAATGCCAACGGCACGAACGGTGGCGACGGCACGGATACCAATCCGGACAGCGCGACGTTCGGCCAGCACAATGTGCAGTATGCGCTGCCGACGTGGTCGGATTCGTACGGCCAGGTGGATGCCTCGTTCTTCTACAAGTTCACCGAGAACCTGTCGTTCGGTCTTGAAGCACAGAACCTGAACAACGCCATGTACAAGCAGTTGATGCAGCAGGGCATTGGCATGAAGGTCCGCGGCGCTTATGTGACCGGCCCGCGCTACACCGCGCAGATGCGTTACTCGTTCTAAGGAAGATGGGCCTCTCGTGGCCGGCAACACGGACCGCGAGAGGCACAGCACAGGATCCATCGCTGCCTCGTCAACGGGCAGCGACAAAAGATTATCTCCTCTGCTTATCTACCAGCAGCCTGGGGCAGCTTCGGTTGCCCCTTTTTTATTCCCGGGAGGATGGCACCCATGCGCAAACTGCTTCTTTCACTACTCCTCGTCATCGCCGCCGGCGCACAGGCACAGACCGAGGTCGTCACGCTGTGGCCGGAAGGGGTGCCGAACGCGCGGGCGAATCCGGGGCCGGAGCGCCATAACGGCGAGCTCATCAGTAATGTCTCGGCGCCGACGCTGACCGTGTTTCCCGCCGCCGTCGATCGTGCCGGCCACACCGCCGTCATCATCTGCCCCGGCGGCGGTTACGAATTCCTGTCGTCCGTCCGCGAAGGGCAGCAGTATGCGCAGTGGCTGTCGACCCTCGGCGTCACCGCGTTCGTGCTCAAGTCACGCCTCGGCGACTACGGCCATCCGGCGCCGCTGCAGGACGTGCTGCGCGCGATCCGCACCGTGCGTTCGCAGGCCACCAAATACGATGTCGCGCCTGACCGCATCGGCGTCATGGGCAGCTCGGCCGGCGGCCACCTGGCGGCCAGCGCGGCCACCCTGTACGACCTGCCTGCCGGCCGCACGGGCGCGCCGCTCGATGCCGTCAGCGCGCGTCCCGACTTCGCGATCCTGGCCTACCCSGTGATCACGATGGAGCCGCCGGYYGCGCACATGGGCTCGCGCCACTTCCTGCTGGGCGACCATCCGTCGCCCGAACTCGTCCAGCTGATGTCGGTCGAGAAACAGGTGAATGCCAACACGCCGCCCACGTTCCTGTTCCATTCCCAGGACGATGGCGCCGTGCCGATCGAGAACAGCATCCTGTTCTTCCAGGCGCTGACCCGGGCGCACGTGCCGGCGGAGATGGCGTTCTTCGAACGCGGTGGCCATGGCATGGCAATGAATACCGGCCTCGGCAATGCCTCGAACTGGCCCAAGCGTGTCGAGGAATGGCTGCGTTACCGCAAGCTGATCGTGCAGTAATCGTCGTTTCCTCACTCTCTTCGATCGCAAATGTCATTG
This sequence comes from Massilia sp. P2_C2, assembly GCF_056404615.1. Classification (NCBI taxonomy): domain Bacteria; kingdom Pseudomonadati; phylum Pseudomonadota; class Betaproteobacteria; order Burkholderiales; family Oxalobacteraceae; genus Massilia; species Massilia sp. P2_C2. Next base: position 13,500 of record NZ_JBFUDR010000153.1, read on the forward strand.
ACAGTTGTAAACACTAGGGTTTAGACTGCGTTCATCTAAATTAATTCATTAAGAATACTTCGTTAATAAGGTCTTCGGTCGCACGTCAAGTGGTGAGGCAAAGACAGGGTCATCTGGCAGGGCCTTTTGTGCTCACATGGCGGTTTCAGTACCGATCTGGAGACTGGACGCACAGGTCACCGGTAGCACACAGATTATCTCCTCTGCTTAACAAGCAGATTTGGGGCAGCTTCGGTTGCCCCTTTTTTTATCTTTCCGGGCCGGCAGTGTGTCTCCCATCACTAAAAGGATGACAATCATGCGAAAACTGTTTCTTTCACTGCTGTTCGTCATCGCCGCCGGCGCACAGGCACAGACCGAGGTCGTCACCCTGTGGCCGGAAGGGGTGCCGAACGCGCGGGCGAATCCGGGGCCGGAGCGCCATAACGGCGAGCTCATCAGTAATGTCTCGGAGCCGACGCTGACCGTGTTTCCCGCCGCCGTCGACCGCGCTGCCCACACCGCCGTCATCATCTGCCCGGGCGGCGGTTACGAATTCCTGTCGTCCGTCCGCGAAGGGCAGCAGTACGCGCAGTGGCTGTCGAATCTCGGCGTCACCGCGTTCGTGCTCAAGAATCGCCTGGGCGACTACGGCCATCCGGCGCCGCTGCAGGACGTGCTGCGCGCGATCCGCACCGTGCGCGCGCAGGCGGCGAAATACGGCGTCGCCCCCGACCGCATCGGCGTCATGGGCAGCTCGGCCGGCGGCCACCTGGCGGCCAGCGCGGCCACCCTGTACGACCTGCCTGCCGGCCGCACGGGCGCGCCGCTCGATGCCGTCAGCGCGCGTCCCGACTTCGCGATCCTGGCC
>NZ_JBFUDR010000154.1:0-14200 GCF_056404615.1 Massilia sp. P2_C2
AGTTCGGCCAGACGGACGTGGTGCTCGTGCTGGGCGCGAACGACGTCGTGAACCCGGCCGCGAAGGATCCGAAGTCGCCGATCGCGGGGATGCCGATCCTCGAGGCTTATAAAGCCAAGAGTATCATCGTCAACAAGCGGTCGATGGCGTCGGGGTATGCGGGGCTGGACAATGATCTCTTTTATCAGCCGAACACGATGATGGTGTTTGGCGACGCGAAGAAGGTTATCGAATCGATGGTCAAGGCCGTCGAGTAGGGTGGGCACCCCCGTGCCCACGCGTGACGTTTGCGTTCCGTTGGCGTTCGCGTGGGCACGTTTCATTGGATTGATGCCCCCGGCATCAATCCCCCCCGGCCTCAAATTCCCACCCTACCGGCGGCCAAACATCATCAATTCGGCAAGCAGCATCCGCGCCGGCTTGATGGTGTCCAGGGCCGCCAACGCGAGCCCGAACAGCGCCTGCAACGGCCCCGTATCCGCAAAGACGCGCGCCATCGCATCCGTCGTGCGGATGATCGCCCCGCGGTCGCGTACGCGTTCCTCGGCAAAGCGCGCCAGCGCGTCCGCGATGCCGCCTTCGGCATCGATCCCGCGCGCCAGCAGCCGCGCCAGCACGGCCGCGTCGCGCAGCCCGAGATTCAGGCCTTGTCCGGCAACCGGGTGCAAGGTCTGCGCCGCATTCCCGATGGCGACCGTGCGCGCCGTGAATCGCGGATCGGCATTCAACCCGAGCGGAAACGCCGCCCGTTCCGACACGCGCGTAAAGGTGCCCAGGCGTTCGCCGAATGCATCGCCCAGCTGGCGCAGGAATTCCGGCTCGCCCAGGTCGAGCAACTGCTGCGCGCGTTCCGGCCGTACGCACCATACCAGCGCATATCGGTGGCCGTCGGCGCCGTCCTGTGGCAGCAGCGCGAGCGGGCCTTCGTCGGTAAAGCGTTCGAAGGCGCGATGGGGAACCGGTTGGCTGCTCGAGACGCGCGCGATGACGGCCGTCTGCACGTAGTCACGGCGCTGGGTCTTGTCCGCCTGCTCCCCGAACACGCCGCCCTCGGCCTGCACGGCGACTTGCGCGTGCAGCGTACGGCCGTCGTCCAGGTGCAGCACGACGCCGTCGCGGCCCTCGTCGAGCGCTGCCACGCGCACGGGGCGCAGCGTCTGCACGCGCTCGCGCTCGCAGGCGCGCGCGAGCGCGTCGACGACGTCGCCGTAGCGCGTCACATAGCCCAGCGCGTCGAGCCTGTGCTCCGCGCGGTCCATGATGCTGCGGCCCAGGTGGCCGCGGCGCGACACGTGGATCTGGTGGATCGGCGTGGCGGCCGCCGCAACAAAAGGCCAGGCGCCCACGTCGTCCAGCAGCATGCGGCTGCCCCACGACAGCGCGATCGAGCGCGGGTCGGAGATCGCCTGGCCCAGCGCTTTCGCATCGACGAGCGCGATGCGGCGGGCGTCCACGCCGCGGCGCGCCATCAGCGCGGCCAGCGCGAGGCCGACCGGGCCGGCGCCGCAAATCGCGACGTCGACGTGCAGGTCCTGTTCAGCCATGCGCGGTCCCCACGATCGCTTCGATCTCGGCCACCGTCTTCGGCGCGGACGCCGTCAGCAGGCGATAGCCATCCTTCGTCACGACGACGTCGTCCTCGATGCGGATGCCGATGTGCCAGAAGCGTTCCGGCACGCCGTCCGCCGGACGCACGTAGATGCCCGGTTCGACCGTCACGACCATGCCCTCCGCCAGCGGCCGCGACGGTTTTTCCGGCTGCGTGACGTCGCGATAGGCGCCCACGTCGTGCACGTCCATGCCGAGCCAGTGGCCKGTGCCGTGCATGTAGAACGGCACGTAAGCCTTGTCCACGATGGCGTCGTCGGCGCTCGCGTATTTCGATTTGTCGATCAGGCCCAGGTCGAGCATGCCCTGCACGAGCACGCGCAGTGCCGCCTCGTGGAAGGCGCTGTACCGCCGGCCCGGCGCGATCGCGTCGAATGCGGCATCCTGCGCGGCCAGCACGAGTTCGTACAGCGCGCGCTGGGCGTCCGTGAAGTGGCCGTTGACGGGGAACGTGCGGGTGATGTCGGACGCGTAGCCATCCAGCTCGCAGCCGGCGTCGATCAGTACGAGGTCGCCGTCCTGCATCTTCCGGTCGTTGACGTTGTAGTGCAGGATGCAGGCGTTCGGGCCAGATGCCACGATGGGGGTGTAGGCCGGGAACTGGGCGCCGTTCCTGCGGAATTCGTACAGCAGTTCCGCTTCCAGTTCGTATTCGAACATGCCGGCGCGCGCCGCGCGCATCGCGCGTGCGTGGGCGCCGCCCGAGATGTCGCCGGCGCGCAGCATCACGGCCTGCTCGTCGGCGTCCTTCACGAGGCGCATCTCGTCCAGCAGCGGCAGCACGTTGACGAACGTATCCGGTGCCGTCGTGCCGGTGCGGCCCTGCGCACGTACGGCCTTGATCCAGCCCGTCACCCGCGCGTCGAGCGCGGCGCTGGACGCCAGCGGATAGTACAGCGCGGGCGCATTGGCGAGGATGCGTGCCATGTGCGTATCCAGTTCGCCGACCGGGTAGGCGTCGTCGACGCCGAATGCCGTGCGAGCCGCTTCCGGGCCATAGCGGTAGCCGTCCCAGATCTCGCGCTCGACGTTCTTCTCGCGGCAGAACAGGATCGCTTTTGCCGGCGTTTCACCATGCGCGGCCACGAGTACCAGCACGCTTTCCGGCTCCGTGAAACCGGTCAGATAATAAAAATGGCTGTCGTGCCGGTAGGGGTAGTCGCTGTCGCCGTTGCGCAGGACTTCCGGTGCGGTGAACAGCACCGCGACGCTGCCTTCCTGCATCTGCGCGGCCAGGCGCGCGCGGCGTGCCGCGTAGTCCATCAGGAACCTGCCTTGCCGAGGGACGCCGGCGGCGCGTTGAGTTCTTCCAGCTGGCGCACGGTGCCCACGTTGACCCATTGGCCATCGTAGATCTCGCCGCCGACGCGACCCTGGTCAATGAACTTGCGCATCAGGGGGCCGAATTTCAGGAACTCGCCGGCCTTGATCCCGTCGAACATTTCCGGGCGATAGACGCCGATGCCGGCGAAATTCCACTTCGGGTCGCCGTCGTTGGACAGCGTGTACATCGTCAGGCCGAAGTCGCCGTCCGGGTTGTGCCACGGGTTCGGCGTGAGGTACAGCCAGGCGATGTCGCGCTTCTCGGGCGGAATCGGCTGGCCCACGGCGTCCGTGTCCTTGAGCACGTCCAGCACCTGTTCGAAGTCGAAGTAGGGCGCGTAGATGTCGCCGGAGACGGCCACGAACGGTTCGTCGCCGAGCAGGTGCAGGGCGTTGACGATGCCGCCGGCCGTTTCCAGCGGTGTCGGCTCGTGCGAGTAGACGATGCGCGCGCCGTAGCGGCTGCCGTCGCCCAGCACTTCCTCGAACATGTGGCCGAGGTGGGAGTGGTTGATGACGATGTCCTTGATGCCGGCACGCACGAGGTTGACGATGTGCCACGTGATGAGGGGGCGGCCGCGCACCTTGAGCAGCGGCTTCGGACAGGTATCGGTCAGCGGACGCATCCGCTCGCCGCGGCCGGCGGCGAAGATCATGGCTTTCATCCAGGTGCCTTCAGAAGGTGTAGCCGACCTGTGGCGCCTTGTCCTCGAAGGCGTCGAGCAGGCGCACGAGCGGCCTCAGTTCGGTATAGCGGTGGGCGGTCTTGCGCACGTATTCCATCACGGTGGGCAGGTCGCCCAGGTAGCTGGATTTGCCGTCGCGGTAGTTCAGGCGGCAGAAGATGCCGAGGATCTTCAGGTGACGCTGCAGGGCCATGAATTCGAAATCGCGGTAGAACGCGTCGATGTCCGGGTTGACGGGCAGGCCGACCTGCTTCGCGCTTTGCCAGTAGCGCACGACCCAGTCCAGCACGAATTCCTCGTCCCACTGGACGTAGGCGTCGCGCAGCAGCGAGCCCAGGTCGTAGGTGACGGGGCCGTAGACGGCGTCCTGGAAGTCCAGCACGCCCGGGTTGCCCTGGTCGAGGAACATCAGGTTGCGGGAATGGAAATCCCGGTGCATGTAGACTTGCTGCTGAGACAACACGTTCGCGGTGATCGCCTCGAACACTTTATCCAGCTGGGCGCGCTGGACGTCGTTCAGCTGCACGCCCAGGTGGCGCTCGATATACCACTCGGGGAACAGGTTCAGCTCGCGCAGCACGAAGGCGCGGTCGAATTCCGGCAGTACGTCGGGCTGGCTCGCCAGCTGGAACTTGAGCAGGGCGTCGATGGCATCCGAGTACATGAACGGGGCGTTGTCGACGCTGAGGCGTTGCAGGTACGTCGTGGTGCCGAGGTCGGACAGCAGCAGGAAGCCGCTGTCCTCCTTGCGGGCCACGATGGCGGGCACGGTGACGCCGGCGTCGCGCAGCAGGCCGTCGACCTGGATGAAGGCCGGCACGTTTTCGCGCTCGGGCGGGGCGTCCATGGCGACCAGGGACTCCCCCAGTTTGTCGCGTAGCGCCGGCACAACATCGAGACGGAAGTAACGACGGAAACTCGCATCGGACGACGCGGGGCGCAGGGTGCCGACGTCGACCAGGTCCAGGGAACCCAGCCATTCGGTCAACTGGGCGAGGCGGGCATCCTTGTCAGAGGGAGTGGGAACGTGTTGAGACTGAGAAGACATGAAGCGTCCCGGTGAAACGGGTTGGTGATGGGAATTCCCATATAATAAGGGATTCAATCCAAAAAATCGCCCTCTATGGTGCAACGCGATCTTTCATGAGCTGGATGACGGCCCTACCATTCCCGCCGCGGCGAACTGCCGCCCTGTCCGCCTGCGTGGCCATGGCCACGGGACCGTTGTATGCACAGACGGCGACACCGACGGCGGCCGCGCCCGCGCCGGGCCAGCCCGCGTCGCCAGCTTCCCACGCCAACGAGCAGGACCTGCCGGTCACGCTGCGCGCCGAGGAATTCAGCGGCCGTCCCGACCGGGTGCTGAACATGGTGCGCGACGTCGAGATCACGCGCGGTTCCACCGGCATCACGGCGGACACCGCATGCTACCGGCGCGTCGAGGACGAGGTGACGGCCGAGGGTCATATCACCATGTGGCGCTTCGGCGACCGCTACAAGGGCGACGCCCTGCAACTGAACCTGGAAACCGGTAAAGGCTGGGTGCTGCACCCGGAATACCGCCTGGCGCTGAACAATGCGCAGGGCAAGGCGCAGCGTATCGATTTCCTCGGCGAGGACCAGGCGGTCGTCTCCGACGGCACCTACAGCACGTGCGAAGGCCCGGACCCGGACTGGTACCTGAAGTCCAGCAGGCTGCGCCTGGACCAGGGCCGCGACGTCGGCACGGCAGGCAAGACGATCATCTATTTCAAGGACGTGCCCATCATCGGCACGCCCGCGCTGTCGTTCTCGCTGTCGGGCGCGCGCCGCTCCGGCTGGCTGCCGCCCACGATCGGCTTCGGCTCCAAGGGCTCGGCCGAACTGATGGTGCCGTATTACTTCAACATCGCGCCCAACCGCGACCTGACGCTGTACCCGCGCTACATCTTCGCGCGCGGCCTGCAGCTGGGCGCGACGGGGCGCTACCTGGGCGAGACGGACGCCGGCCGGTACAGCGGCGAGACCCACGTCGAATACCTGGCGGGCGACCGCCTGGCGCACCGCGACCGCTGGTGGGTCGACACGCTGCACAGCCAGGCGCTGGCGCCCGGATGGTCGTTCGGCTGGAACGCGCACGCGGCGTCCGACAACGAATACCCGTCCGACTTCTCGCGCACCGTCGCCGCCAGTGCCGAGCGCCAGCTGCTGCGCGAACTGCGCACGGACTACAACAGCCAGTACTGGAGCCTGACGGCGCGCGTGCAGAGCTACCAGATCCTGCAGGACCCGGGCGCCATCCTCAACCCGGCGCTGACCGTGGCGACGCCGTTCAACCGCCTGCCGCAGATTAACTTCCACGCCGGCCGCTACGACGTGCTGGGCGGCTTCGACTGGGCGGTGGACGCGGAAGCCGTGCGTTTCTCGCATCCGGACGAGCAGCAGGTGCAGGGCAATCGCGCCAATCTCGTCGGGCAGGTCAGCTATCCGTGGGTGCATCCGGGATGGTTCATCACGCCCAAGGTCATGCTGCACGCGACGCAGTACGACCTGACGCAGAACGTCAACAGCGACGACAAGATCTCGCGCGTGCTGCCCACGTTCTCGCTGGACAGCGGCCTGATCTTCGAGCGCAAGTCGTCGCTGTTCGGCCAGGGCGGCACGCAGACGCTGGAGCCGCGCCTGTTCTACGTGCGTACGCCCTATAAGAACCAGGACGACATCCCCAATTTCGATACGGGGGTGGCGGGCTTCAACTACGCCCAGCTGTTCACGGAAAACCGCTTCGTCGGCGCCGACAAGGTGTCGGACGCGAACCAGTTGACGGCGGCGATCGTCTCGCGTTTCATCGAGGCCAACGGTGCCGAGCGCCTGCGCCTCGCGGTCGGCAGCCGTTATTATTTCAGCGACCCGCGCGTGCGCCTGAACTCGAGCGAGCAGAGCAACCAGACCCGCTCGGACGCGCTGCTGGCCGCGTCCGGCCGCATTTCGGAGTCGTGGAGCTTCGACAGCGGCGTACAATACGATGCGCAGGCCCGCAATCTGTACAGTTCGAATCTCGGGGTGCAATGGCAGCCGGCCCCGATGAAGGTGTTGAACGTCGAATACCGCTACCAGCGCGACACCTTCGGCATCGCCAACGGCTTCCGCAATGCCGACGTCTCGGGCCAGTGGCCGCTGACGCAGCGCTGGTATGGCGTGAGCCGGGTGAGTTACTCGGTGCGCGACCGCAAACTGCTCGAGAGCCTCATCGGGCTCGAGTACAAGGCGGATTGCTGGGTGTTCCGCATGGGCGCGCAGCGTTTCGTGACCGCCGCGCAGACCACCGCGACGCCGATCTTCTTCCAGCTCGAGCTCAACGGCCTGTCGCGGCTGGGCTTCGGCAACCCGCTGGAGACTTTCAACAAGAGCATCCCCGGCTACACCCGGCTGAATACGAATGTCGGCCGCCCCTGACCGGGCCATGGACAACCAGATACCTGAAATGAGTGCTTTCCTGAATATGCGTACTACCCGTCTGTCCCCGCACCGTCCGCACCCGCTCAAGCTGGCGGCGATGCTGCTGTGCGCTCTCGCCGCCGGCGACGTCCTGGCCCAGGCCGCAACCGCGGCCAAGCCCGCCGCTGCCGCGGATGCCAAACCGGCCGCACCGGCTGCCAAGCCGGGCACCGGCTTCCTGCCGCCGGCCTCCAGCAATGCCCACGTCATCGACTCCGTGTACGTGATCGTCAACGACGAAGTCATCACCAAACGCGAAGTCGAACAGCGCATGGCCGAGATCACCCAGCGCCTGAAGGCGCAGGGCGCCCAGATGCCGGCCGAGGAAGACCTGCGCCGCCAGGTCGTCGAGGCCATGATCACCGAACGCGCCCAGCTCCAGCTGGCCAAGGAAATGGGCGTGCGCATCGACGACACGACGCTCGACCGCGCCATCGGCCGCATCGCCGAGAACCAGAAGATGACCGTGCAGGACATGCGCAATGCGATGGAAAAGGAGGGCATGGCGTTCTCCCAGTTCCGCGAGCAGATCCGCAACGAGATCATGATGCAGCGCCTGATCGAGCATGAAGTCGACAGCAAGATCCAGGTCACCGACGCCGAGATCGATACCTATCTCGCCGCCGAAAAGGCCGCCGCCGCCGACCGCGTCGAGATGGACATTTCCCAGATCCTCGTGCGCATCCCGGAAAACGCGTCGCCGGAACAGATCGCCGCGCGCAAGGCTAGAGCCGACGAGGTGGTGCGCCAGCTGCGCACGGGCGCCGACTTCGCCAAGATGGCCGCCACGTATTCCGATTCGCCGGACGCGCTGAAAGGCGGCTCGGTCGGCTGGCGCGACCCGGACCGCCTGCCCCCGATCTTCGCGAGCGAACTGCACAAGCTGAAGCCGGGCCAGGTGACGCCGGTGATCCGCACCAACGTCGGCTTCCACATCCTCAAGCTGATCGAGCAGCGCAAGCTGGCGGATGCGCAGAAGGCCGACCAGGCCGTCGTGCAGCAGACCCATGCCCGCCACATCCTGCTGAAGATCACGCCGACGCAGAGCGAGGACGAGGCCCGCAAGAAGCTAGCCGAGATMAAACAGAAGATCGCGAGCAAGCAGGCCACGTTCGAGGACATGGCGCGCCAGTATTCGAACGACGGCTCGGCCTCGAAGGGCGGCGACCTGGGCTGGCTGTCCCCGGGTGATGCGCTGCCGGAATTCGAGAACCCGATGAACGCCCTGAAGCCGGGCGAGATCTCGGACGTCGTCAAGACGCCGTTCGGCCTGCACCTGATCCAGGTCGTCGAGCGCAAGTCGGAAGACGTGTCGAAGGAGAAGGAACGCTCGGCCGCGCGCCAGGTTCTCACCGACCGCAAGCGCCAGGAAGCGCTGGAAGACTGGAGCCGCCAGGTCCGCGACCGCGCCTACGTCGAGTTCCGCGAGGACAAATAAATGTCGGCGGCAGGCGCTCGTCCCAACCTCGCGATCACGGTCGGCGAGCCAGCCGGCATCGGCCCGGAAATCTCGATCCGTGCCGCGTGGGCGCTGCGCAGCCAGGCCCGCTGCGTGCTCGTGGGCGATGCCGCCTTTTTATCACTCACGGCCAGCCTGATCGACCCGGCGATCCGCCTGTCTGCCATCTCCACGCTGGCGCTGCGCCACAGCGGCCTGCCGCACTTCGGGCCTGACGTCATCCCCGTCGTCGACGTGCCGCTCGAGGCCCATGTCGTGCCGGGCCGGCTGGATGCCGCCAACGGCCGCGCCGTGCTGGCCACGCTCGACCTTGCGATCGAGGGCACGCAGGCCGGCTGGTGGGAGGCCATCGTCACGGCACCGCTGCAGAAGAGCACCATCAACGACGCCGGCGTCGCGTTTTCCGGCCACACGGAATACCTGGCCGAGAAGACGAACACGCCCAAGGTCGTCATGATGCTCGCGGGCTCGCCCGGCCATGACCAGCCCTATTTGCGCGTGGCGCTGGCCACGACGCACCTGCCGCTGAAGGACGTTCCGGCGGCGATCACGCGTGACAGCCTGACGCAGGTGCTGGACATCCTGCACACGGACCTCGTGCGCAAGTTCGGCATCGGGTCTCCCCGTATCCTCGTGACGGGCCTGAATCCGCACGCCGGCGAAAACGGCTACCTGGGCCGCGAAGAGATCGACGTGATCACGCCCGTGCTGGAAGATGCGCGCACCCGCGGCATCGACGCGCGCGGACCGTATCCGGCCGACACGCTGTTCCAGCCCAAGTACCTGGAGGGCGCCGATGCGGTACTGGCCATGTACCACGACCAGGGCCTGCCCGTACTCAAGCACGCGACGTTCGGCCGCGGCGTCAACATCACGCTCGGCCTGCCCTTGATCCGCACGTCGGTCGACCACGGCACGGCGCTCGACCTCGCGGCACAAGGCCTGGGCCAGGCCGACTGCGGCAGCATGGAAGAGGCGATCCGCGTCGCCCTCGCCATGGTGCGCGCGCAACAGCAGTAATAGAAATAATCCGCATAACGATAATGAAACACGTAGCCCGCAAGCGCTTCGGCCAGAACTTCCTGACCGATGACCACGTCCTCCACAACATCATCGAAGGCATCAACCCGCGCCGCGGCGACACCATGGTCGAAATCGGCCCGGGCCTGGCCGCGATGACGGCGCTGCTGCTCAAGGAGCTGGACCACATGCACGTGGTCGAACTGGACCGCGACCTCGTCGCGCGCCTGGAAAAAGCGTATCCGCGCGAGCGGTTGACCATCCACGCGGGCGATGCGCTGAAATTCGATTTCGGTGCCATCCCCGTCCCGGAAGGGAAGAAGTTGCGCGTGGTCGGCAACCTGCCGTACAACATCTCCAGCCCGCTGCTGTTCCACCTGGCCGACTATGCGCACCTCGTCGAGGACCAGCACTTCATGCTGCAGAAGGAAGTCGTCGAGCGCATGGTGGCGGAGCCGGGCACGAAGGCCTATGGCCGGCTGTCCGTGATGCTGCAGTGGCGCTACGACATGGCGATGCTGTTCGTCGTGCCGCCGACGGCGTTCGATCCGCCGCCGCAGGTGGATTCCGCCATCGTGCGCATGGCGCCCACGCGCCGCCAGCTGCCGGCCGACGCGGGCACGCTGGAAGCCGTCGTGCAGAAGGCGTTCTCGCAGCGTCGCAAGGTGATCCGCAACTGCGTGGCGGGCATGTTCAGCGAACAGCAGCTCGTCGACGCCGGCATCGATCCGGGCGCGCGGCCGGAAGCCGTGGGGCTCGAACAGTACGTGGCGCTGGCCAATATCCTGAAACCCGTCGCCTGATCAGCGGTTGGGGCCTTGCCAGCCCTGCGCCCGCGCCGCTTCCTCACCGGCCGCATCGAGCGGCTTGTCGGCGATGCGCGCGTCGATGGCATCCAGCACGGCGGGCGGCAACCCGGTGCCGGCCTGGCGGTAGGCGCCCTGGGCTTCCGCGCCCGTTTCGGCCATGACGGGAATCCGCCACTGTCCGCCCGTACGGCATGCCAGCCCGGCCGAGGTGCCCATGATAAAGCTGCGGCAATATTCGCCGTCGCGGGCGGCGAAGCTGACGCCGACCCGGACCGCGCCGGCGTCCTTCCCGCCGACCTGGCGGTCGAGGGCGGACGCCAGTTCTCCTTGCGCCACCACCTGGTTGCCGTTGCCGGCGATGGCCGGCTGGCCACCTTGCGGGACCACTTTGCCGACCAGGACGCCGACCATGAGCATGGCCGCCAGCGCACCCCATTCCGGCCACGACCAGCGCCGGCGCGCGGGTGCGGGTGCGGGCTCACGCGCACGCGCGGCGCGGGCCGCATCGAGGGATACGACCGGCGCGACCGGCGCGGCCGGCGGCGGCTGCAGGCGGGCCGGTACCGGCTCGTCGAGGATGCCGGCAAAGGCGGCGGCGATATCCTGGCGCAGGGCGCGGTGGCGTGCCACCGCCTCGGCGATGGCGGCATCTTCCTGCATCGCGTGCTCGATGGCGGCCCGCTCGGCCGGTTCAAGTTCGCCGTCGGCATAGGCCATCAGGGTTTCATCGGAATAAGTCATCGTGTCCTCGGTGTCGAATCGGCGAGCAACTGTTGCAGGGCCTCGCGAGCGCGCGCCAGGCGGCTCGTGAGCGTCCCGATCGGGATTTCCAGCACGTCGGCCGCCTCCTTGTACGGCAAGCCGTCCACGAGGACCAGGCCGACGACGAGCCGGTGCTCCTCGGACAGCAGGCTGATCGCCTTCTGGATCGCCAGCCGCTGCTGGTGCGCCTGCGCCGTATCGTCGCCCACGTGCTCGCCTTCCTCCTCGGGGGCGAACAGTTCGGCGCGCCGCGTGCGGCTGCGGACTTCGTCGATCCATGCGTTCTTGATGATCCGGAAGATCCAGCTGTCGAGCCGCGTCCCCGGTTCCCATTGTTCGCTGCGGCCGAGCGCGCGCTCCATGGCGATCTGCACGAGGTCGTCGGCGTCCTCGCGGTGGAAGGTCAGTGCGCGTGCAAAACGGCGCATGCGCGGCAGCAGGGCGGCAATCTCGTCGGCAAGCATAAAGAATGTCTGTTATTGGTAAACGACGCAGACCGGGATTTTATTCCCGCTCCCGTTCGTTGATTCATCATACGGTTCATCATATATGATCTGCTCATGAAGTTCCCTTGCGTAAATATTGTTGCGGTAGTCCTGCTGTGTGGCACGGGTTCCGCCCATGCGCAGCTGGGCCTGCCACAACTGCCGCTGCCGGGGCGCGTCGGCCTGCCCGGGCTGGGCCAGCTGGACGGCTTGCGCCGGCCCGTCGACCAGTTGCTCGACCGCGCACCGCTGCCGGACCTCGTCAGCCTGCGGGCAAATACCGTGCGGCAGTTGTTGCGCGAGCATCCGGACGTGCTGGAGCCCGATCCCCACGGTGAACCGGCGCTGCGCGGCGAAGTGCTGGCCTGGGGCCCATCGGATGCCGCATTGCGGGCGGCGCGCGAGGCGGGGGCAGTCGTCGTGCGCGACGAAGCGATGCCGGGGCTGGACGGCCGCATGGTCGTGCTGCGCCTGCCTGCCGGCGTGGCGACGGCGGACTTCGTCGAGCGCCTGCGCGCCGTCGACCCGGATGGCAGTTATGACTTCAACCATGTGTATACAGGCAGTGGCGCGGCGGACGGCGTGCGCGCCGGAGCCGGGGCCGCCGTCCGGGTCGGTCTCGTCGACAGCGGCGTCGAGGCCGGCCATCCGGTGTTCGAGGGCGCGGCCGTCACGCGCTGGGGCTGCGACGGCCAGGCCGTGCCCGCGCCGCACGGCACGGCCGTGGCGGCGCTGATGGTCGGGCGGTCCGAGCACCTGCGCGGTGCGGTGCCGGGAGCCTCGCTGTATGCCGCCGACGTGTATTGCGGCAGCCCGACGGGCGGCGCGGCCGACCGCATCGCCGCCGCGCTCGGCTGGCTGGATCAGCAGCAGGTCGGGGTCGTGAACATCAGCCTGGTCGGGCCGCCGAACGCATTACTGGCACGTGCCGTCAGCGCCATGCAGGCGCGCGGCCATCTGCTGGTGGCCGCCGTCGGCAACGACGGACCGGCGGCGCCGCCGCTGTATCCGGCCAGCTATGCCGGCGTCGTCGGCGTCACCGGCGTCGACCGGCGCGGCAGGCCGTTGCCGGAGGCGGCGCGCGGTCCGCAGGTGAAATTCGCCGCGCCGGGCAGCCAGATGGTCAGCGCGGCGCCAGGCACGCCACCGTACCGCCAGGTGCGCGGCACGTCGTTCGCGGCGCCCATCGTCGCAGCCTTGCTGGCGCAGCGCCTGCCCCGGCCCGACCGCGCAGCGGCGGCCCGGGCGATAGACTCCCTGGCGCGCGAAGCGGGCGGCGGCCAGGCGGTGGCCAACAACGAGACCGGCTACGGCATCGTCGGCGCCAACGTGCGCACCGACCCGTCGGACCTGCGATAAAAAAATTTTTTAAAAGAATGGAAGAAAACGCGGGGCCGCCTCGTTTTCCTTGTATCGGCGGCGACATATGCCGCCCCTTCACAAGGAGAACAGACATGAAAGCCAAACAGATTGCCCGCCACATCGCCTTTATCTTCGTCATCGGCCTGACCCACCAGGCCCACGCCCAGCTGCTCGGCGGCCGCATGGGCGGCTCGTTGGGCGGATCCCTGGGCGGCTCCGTCGGGGGCATGATGGGCGCGGCAGGCGGCCTGGGACGCATGAACATGGTGAACGACATGGATCGTGAAGGCCGTCTTGCCCGCGACACGGTGGATGGTGCGCGCGGCGGCGCCGAGATGGCCGGACGCGCCGCCCGTGGCGCCGGCGAAGTCGCCGGCACGGCACGGGGCGCGGCCGAGGCTGCGCCCGCCGTGGGCCGCGCCGCCGGTCAACAGGTCGCCGGCAGCGCTTCCGGCACGGGCGCCCTGGACGGTGCGGTGAATGCTGCGCGCCAGTCGGGTACGGGTTCTGCTGGCGGTAGTGCTTCCGGTACGGGTGCGCTGGACGGTGCACTGAACGCGTCGCGCCAGTCGGGCACGACGTCGGCTGGCGGTGGTGCGTCCGGTACGGGGGCGCTGGACGGTGCGGTGAATGCTGCACGCCAGTCGGGCACGACGTCGGCTGGCGGTAACGCTGCCGGTACGGGTGCCCTCGATGGAGCTTTGCATGCCGCGCGCCAGCCGGGCACGGGTTCTGCTGCCGGTGGCGCTGCTGGTGGCGCTGCCGGTACGGGGGCCCTGGACGGCGCGTCGCACGCATCGCGCCAGTCGGGCAAGGCGCCGGCTGGTCATGGTGCCGCCGCGACGCAGCCTGCGCCGGCAGCGCGGCATCCGGGCCTGTTGTCGGGCGTGGGCGGTGTCGCGGGCAACACGACCGGCGCGGCCGGCGCGGAGCGCTCGGCCTCGGTCGAAGGCGGCAGCGGTGGGGCGAAGGCCCGTGCTGACGGCTCGGGTTCGGGCTCGGCCAGCGTGGATGGCAGCGGTGCGGCCGGTGCGCTCGGCGGTGCGGCCGGTGCAACCCGGCATGCGGCGGGCGCGGCCCGCGACCGCGTGGCGACGGCCGGCAGCGAGGCCGCCGGCAGCGCGCGCAGCGGTGCCCGCTCGGTGCGCGACAACGCCTCTTCAATGAACGGCAGCGTGACGGTCAGCGGCAGCGCGAGCGGCTCGGCGT
>NZ_JBFUDR010000155.1:0-14125 GCF_056404615.1 Massilia sp. P2_C2
AGCCAGCGGCGGCCCTTGGCGCGGCCCGCCCCGCGGCCCGCCTGCGGCGCCGGTTCCGGGCCGGCGGCCACGGTGTCGGGACCGCCCACGCTGAGCGCCACGTCGCCGAAATGCAGGGCCTCGTCGTCCGCGACGTAAGTCGCCGCGCCGTCGCCGGCACGCCAGCTGATGCGGCCGTCGGCACCGATCGTCAGGTCGATCGGGGCATGCTGCCAGTCGCTGATGTGGACGGCGGCATCATCGTCGCAGCCGATACGCCACGTGCCCGCCGCCAGTCCCAGCGACGCGCCGCAATGGCGTCCCGTCAGAATACGAATGTGCTTGATCATTTCCACTCCTTGATCGGTGCCGACGCAAGTGCGTCGTTCCATGGGGAGTACTTTAGCGGCCGGCACTGCGGCGTTCGCCGCGCAAACCGAACTTCTGGCGCGGATTCCGAATCGGCTCCGCGGAGTTAAAATGCCGCGACGATTCAACAGCACGGGACGCGGCATGGAAACCAAATGGCTCGAAGATTTCATTTCACTGGTCGAGACGAAGAACTTCAGCCGCTCGGCCCAGCTGCGCCACGTGACGCAGCCGGCCTTCTCGCGCCGCATCCGCTCGCTGGAAAACTGGCTCGGCACGGACCTGGTCGACCGCACCACGTTCCCGACCCGTGTCACCCCGGCCGGCATGGTGTTCTACGAGCAGGYGCTGGAAATGCTGGGACAGATCAACGGCGTGCGCGAAATGCTGCGCAACAACCGCGCCACCGTGGCACGGACGATCGACCTGGCCGTGCCCCACACGCTGTCCCTCACCTTCGTGCCGAAATGGCTCACGGCACTGGAACGCGATTTCGGGGCTATCAACAGCCGTCTCATCGCCCTCAACGTCCATGACGCCGTCCTGCAACTGGTCGAAGGCGGTTGCGACCTGCTGCTGTGCTATCACCATCCGCGCCAGCCGGTGCAGCTCGATCCGGGCCGGTACGACATGCTGCTGATGGGGCGCGAAGCGCTGTGCGCGTACGCCCGCTGCGGCGCGGACGGCGCACCGGAATACCGGCTGCCCGGCCACAAGGGCGCGCCGTTGCCCTTCCTCTCGTACACGACGAACGCCTACCTGGGCCGGATGGTCGACCTGATCCTGGCCGACGCGAAACCCGGGCTGCATTTCGAAAAACGCTACGAGACCGACATGGCGGAAGGCCTGAAGATGATGGCGCTGGACGGCCATGGCATCGCCTTCCTGCCCGAATCGGCCGTCGTGCGCGAGGTCGGACAACGGCAACTGGCGCGCGCGAGCGCCCCCGGCAGCTGGGAGATCGACATGGAGATCCGGTTGTATCGCGAACGTCCCTCCGACGCGCGGCCCGGCAAGCCGGTCGTCGCTGAGCTGTGGGACTTCCTGGTCGCGCAGCACCCATAGCACGCACAGCACGCATCCGCGTGATGCTTTTTGCGCATAGCCGCATGCGCAAGCAGCATTGGCAAGGATCCGGTAGCCCATCCTAAGATTCGTCCGTCGCGCAACAACATGCGCAGCGAACCCGAACCTCAGCCTACCGGAGACACCGAATGAGCAGCCAGCACGCCAGCAACCACGCCAGCAACTACGTTCCTTCCTATCTGAATCCCGACGACCTCGGCCCGTGGGGCCAGTACCTGCAGCAGGTCGACCGCGTCACACCGCACCTTGGCAGCCTGTCGCGCTGGGTCGAAACGCTGAAGCGTCCGAAGCGCATCCTGACCGTGGACGTGCCGATCGAACGCGACGACGGCACCATCGCGCATTACGAGGGTTACCGCGTCCAGCACAACCTGTCGCGCGGCCCCGGCAAGGGCGGCGTGCGCTTCCACCAGGACGTCACGCTGTCGGAAGTCATGGCCCTGTCCGCCTGGATGTCGGTCAAGAACGCGGCCGTCAACGTGCCCTACGGCGGCGCCAAGGGCGGCATCCGCGTCGACCCGGCCACGCTGTCGAAAGGCGAGCTGCAGCGCCTCACGCGCCGCTACACGAGCGAGATCAGCATGCTGATCGGCCCGACGAAGGACATCCCCGCGCCGGACGTGAACACCAACGAACAGGTCATGGCCTGGATGATGGATTCGTACGCCATGATCGAAGGCAACCTGTCGACGGGCGTCGTGACGGGCAAGCCGGTCTCGCTCGGCGGCTCGCTGGGACGCCGCGAAGCGACGGGCCGCGGCGTGTTCGTGGTTGGACAGCAGGCCGCCGCGCGGCGCGGCGTGGCGCTGGCCGGGGCGAAAGTCGCGATCCAGGGCTTCGGCAACGTCGGCGGCACCGCGGCCACGATTTTTGCGGACGCCGGTGCGAAGATTGTCGCCGTGCAGGACCACACGGGCACCGTCGTGAACGACGGCGGCCTGGATGTCGCGCGGCTGCATGAACACGTCGCCGAAACGGGCGGCGTCAAGGGCTTCCCCGGCGCCGACGCGACGCTGGACCGCGACGCGTTCTGGGACGTCGAATCGGACATCCTGATCCCGGCCGCGCTGGAACGGCAGATCACGGCGGAGGTCGCGACGCGGCTGCGCACGAAGATCATCCTGGAAGGCGCGAACGGCCCGACGACGCCGGAAGCCGACGACATCCTGACGGACAAGGACGTGCTGGTCGTGCCGGACGTGCTCGCCAACGCGGGCGGCGTCACGGTGTCGTACTTCGAATGGGTCCAGGACTTTTCGAGCTTCTTCTGGACGGAAGACGAGATCAATGCACGCCTGAGCCGCATCATGCAAAGCGCGTTCGATGCCGTGTGGGCGGTCGCGCAGGACAAGAAAGTCTCGCTGCGCACGGCGACGTTCATCGTCGCGTGCACCCGGATCCTGCAGGCGCGTGAGGTGCGTGGCCTGTACCCGTAAATTGGATGGAAAACCGCGGCACGTTGGTATCGCGGTAGGGTGGGCACCCCGTGCCCACGCGTGACGCCGGCACGACGCAAGCGTCGCGCGTGGGCACAGGGGTGCCCACCCTACGTCTCAAACGTACGTCACGGAATCGCGCAGGCATCGCGTGGCGCCCCCGCCGGTACGATGTCACGACACTTCAAAAAGCCATTTTTTGCCACACATTGCGCGCAGATAAGCATGCGTTAGAGCAAATATCGGATTTTTTGAGCGAACACAAACCGGCATCCGGACACGATTCTTGTGCGTCGCAGCACAGGTAGAATGCCCTGATGAAAACCACCCACACCCCTCCCCCACTGCCCGGCGCGGACGACGCGCTGTTCGACCAGGTCGAGCACCGCCTGCGCGCCCTCACCACCGTACCGCTGCACGCGCCATCCAGGCTGCCGCGCCGCTGCGTGGACGAGTTCGCCGACGGCTTCCTCGGCATGGCCAGCCTGCCGCCCCTGCCGCTGGCACGGCGCTGGCGCACTGCACAATGATGCATTGCCCGTAAAAGACAACCCAATCGCGGACTATAATCGAACCGCGCCACATTTGGCCAAATTTTGGCGCAGTTCTTAAAACTGCGCCATAATTGCGCCACATTCTTCAATGGCGCCAAACCGCGATGTCATCGAACACCGAAGTACTGCACAGCATTCAGGCGTCTAACGATGGACTGACACTGGCTGAACTGCTGACCAGGCATCCTGACCTGGCCCGCCGTACAGTGCAGCGCATGATCGCGAAGCTGATTGAGGACGGTCGAATCACCGCAATGGGGGAAGCCCGGGCGCGTCGCTATTTTCGTGCCGACACACGGCCGAGAGCCGGCGCGCCTACCACCCCGGCGGAYGGTTTCCCCGGATATATCCCTCTGTCTGCCGACAGCCTGGACATCGTCGCCTATATCGACCAGCCGCTGGAAGCGCGCAAACCGGTAGGCTACCAGCGCGATTTTCTCGATGCCTACCGTCCCAACGCAACCTGGTACCTGTCCGAGTCACTGCGCCGCCAGTTGCGCAAGATGGGCCAGACCACGGAAGTAGGTGCACCTGCTGGCACCTACAGCCGCGCCATCCTGAACCGTTTGTTGATTGACCTGTCGTGGGCCTCGAGCCACTTGGAAGGCAACACGTATTCTCGTCTCGACACGCGTGAGCTCATCGAGCATGGGAAAGCGGCGCGCGGCAAGGCTGCCATCGAAACGCAGATGATCCTGAATCACAAGACGGCGATCGAGCTGCTGGTAGAGAATATCGACGATGCCGGTTTCAACCGCTATACGTTGATGAATCTGCACAGCGCGTTGGCGGAAAATCTGCTCCCGAACCCTGCTGACGAAGGAAGAGTCCGGCAACATGCCGTCGACATCGGGAAAAGCGTCTATCGCCCGCTGTCCACGCCGCAGCAAATCGAGGACGCTCTGGACACGCTGCTCGACAAGGCCAGCCAGATCGCTGATCCGTTCGAGCAATCGTTCTTCATGATGGTGCATCTACCCTACCTGCAGCCGTTCGCCGACATTAACAAAAGGACGTCGCGACTCGCCGCCAACCTGCCGCTGTTTCGCGCGAATCTCTGCCCGTTGACCTTCCTGGACGTGCCCGAGCAGGCCTACAGCCGCGCCACGCTCGGCGTGTACGAGCTGACCCGCGTGGAATTGCTGCGCGACCTGTATGTCTGGGCTTACGAGCGCTCGACCCAGGAATACCTGGCCATCAAGCAGAACCTGGTAGAGCCGGATCCCCTTCGCCTGGCTTGGCGCGATCTAATCAAGCACACGATTCGCGACGTCGTCCTCCATCCGGAACTTGAACCGCTCGCCTGTATCACCCGCGCCGTCACGAAGCAAGTGCCGGCGCACGAGCAACCCAATGTCCAGGCGCTTGTCGTCGAGGAGCTCAGGCGGCTGCACGAAGGCGTGCTGGCCCGTTATGGCCTGCGGCCGTCCGATTACTCAGTTTGGAAGGCGGCACACGGGCACTGAAGCCGTATAACAAAAAAGCCGCACACCGTTCACACGGCATGCGGCTTCGATCGGTCGGCCGGCTGGCCGCGCGGATCAGCCCAGGCTTTCCAGGCGGATGCGCACCACCTTGCCCACGGTCGTCGCCAGGTGCTCGATCTTGGCGATCGCGGCATTGACGTATTTTTCGCGGGTCTGGTGCGTGATGATGACGATGTCCGTGCGCGCCTTCTCGCCCGGCTCCTTCTGCAGCACGGCGTCGATCGAGATGCCGGCGTCGGCCAGGATGCGGGTCAGGTCGGCCATCACGCCCAGCTGGTCCTGCACGGTCACGCGCAGGTAGTAGCTGGTGCGAATGTCTTCCATCGGCAGGATCGGCACGTCGGCCAGTTCCGTCGGCTGGAATGCCAGGTGCGGCACGCGCGAGTACGGATCGGCCGTCGCGAGGCGCGTCACGTCGATCAGGTCGGCGATCACGGCGGACGCGGTCGGCTCGGCGCCGGCGCCCTTGCCGTAG
Source organism: Massilia sp. P2_C2 (assembly GCF_056404615.1). Taxonomy (NCBI): domain Bacteria; kingdom Pseudomonadati; phylum Pseudomonadota; class Betaproteobacteria; order Burkholderiales; family Oxalobacteraceae; genus Massilia; species Massilia sp. P2_C2. Next base: position 5,387 of record NZ_JBFUDR010000155.1, read on the forward strand.
TACAGCGTGGCGCCGACGGCGTCGGCCTGCACGAGCACGGCATTCATCGCGCCTTCGACGTTGGCGATCAGGCGCGCGCCCGGCACGAGGGTCGGGTGCACGCGCAGTTCGATGCCTTCCCTGCCGTCGACCGTCGTGCGGCGGGTGATGCCCAGCAGCTTGATGCGGTAGCCCAGTTGTTCGGCGTAGCGCAGGTCCACGGCCTGCAACTGGCTGATGCCCTCGATGTGGGCGCTGCCGAACTGCACCGGGATGCCGAACGCGATGGCGGACATGATGGTCAGCTTGTGCGCCGCGTCCACGCCTTCGATGTCGAAGGTCGGGTCCGCTTCCGCATAGCCCAGTTCCTGCGCCTGCTTCAGCACGGTGGCGAAGTCCAGGCCCTTGTCGCGCATCTCGGACAGGATGAAGTTCGTCGTGCCGTTGATGATGCCGGCCACCGATTCGATGCGGTTGGCCGAGAGGCCTTCGCGCAGCGCCTTGATGATCGGGATGCCGCCGGCGACGGCCGCCTCGAACGCCACCATCACGCCCTTGGCCTGGGCCGCTTCGAAGATCTCGTTGCCGTGCAGCGCGAGCAGCGCCTTGTTGGCGGTGACGACGTGCTTGCCGTTGGCGATTGCCTGCAGCACCAGTTCGCGCGTCAGGTCGTAGCCGCCGATCAGTTCGACGACGATGTCGATGTCCGGATTGTTCACGACGGCGAACGGGTCGGCCACGACCTCCACTTCGCTGCCGACGATACGCTTGGCGCGTTCGAGGTTACGGACGGCGACCATCGCGACCTCGATGCCGCGGCCGGCGCGGCGGCGGATTTCTTCCTGGTTGCGTTGGAGGACGTGGTAGGTGCCGGCACCGACGGTGCCGAGGCCGAGCAAGCCTGCTTTGATGGGTTTCATATGCATTTACTATCTGCTGTCTGTCGTTCTCAGCGCGCGTGACGGCGCCGGTAGCCGTCGAGGAAGCGGGCGATGCGTGCGCACGCGTCCGTCAGGTCGTCGGAATTGGGGAGGAAGACCAGGCGGAAATGGTCCGGCGTCTTCCAGTTGAAGCCGGTGCCTTGCACCAGCAGGACTTTTTCCTCGGACAACAGCTCACAGATAAATTGCTGGTCATCGGCGATCGGGTAGATCTTCGGGTCGAGGCGTGGGAACATGTACAGCGCCGCTTTTGGCTTGACGCAGGTAACGCCCGGGATATCGGTCAGGAGTTGGTGAGCCAGGTCGCGCTGGCGTGCGAGGCGGCCGCCGGGGGCCACGAGTTCCGCGATGCTCTGGTGGCCGCCGAGGGCTGTCTGGATCGCGTACTGGCCCGGCGCGTTGGCGCACAGGCGCATCGAGGCGAGGATGTTCAGGCCGTCGATATAGTCTTTCGCATGGCGCTTCTCGCCGGAGATGACCATCCAGCCGGCACGGTAGCCGCAGGAACGGTAGTTCTTCGACAAACCGTTCAGGGTGACGAACAGGACGTCGTCGGCCAGCGAGGCGAGCGAGACGTGTTCTTCGCCGTCGTACAGGGTCTTGTCGTAGATTTCGTCGGCGTAGATGATCAGCTGGTGCTGGCGCGCCAGTTCGACGATTTCCAGCAGCACGTCGCGCGAATACAGTGCGCCGGTCGGGTTGTTCGGGTTGATGACGACGATCGCGCGCGTATTCGGCGTGATCTTCTTGCGCATGTCGTCGATGTCGGGCAGCCAGCCGGCCTGCTCGTCGCAGATATAGTGCACCGGGTTGCCGCCGGCCAGGCTGACGGCCGCCGTCCACAGCGGGTAGTCGGGCGCGGGCACGAGGACTTCGTCGCCGCTATTCAGGAGGCCCTGCATCCCCATCACGATCAGTTCCGAGGCGCCATTGCCAAGATAAATGTCGTCGATGCCGACGCCGCGGATATTCTTTTCCTGGGTGTAATGCATGACCGCCTTGCGCGGTGCAAACATGCCCTTGGAATCCGTGTAGCCGGCCGAGCTATGCATATTGCGGATCATGTCCTGGACGATCTCGTCCGGCGGATCGAAACCGAACACGGCCAGGTTGCCGATGTTCAGCTTGATGATCTTGTGACCATCTTCCTCCATCTGACGCGCGATCTGCAGCGCCGGGCCCCGGATCTCGTAGCAGACGTCGTCGAGCTTGTTGGATTTCTGAATCGGTCGCAAAATATCACCTTGAAAATTATTGACTGAGGGAAAGTGCACTAGTCCCGTAGCCGGATCGGTTGCGTCCGGGGCCTCGAGAAACCGTAGCGAGCGGCAGCAGTTTTGTCCGAGAAGCCCAGCCGTACTTGAGTACGGCGAGCATCGTATCCTACGCGGCCCGGACAAAAATGCAACGCGCAGTAGGTTTATCGACGCCCCGGTTGTTGCAATGCGAAAAACTTCATTCTGCCGAAAGCGCCCAATTTAAGCAACCCGGCATTTCTGGCACGTTGTGGAAACCAGTTACAATACGCCCCCTGTGCCTGTCATCACCCGGCTTTCCATCATGAAGCTCCATTCCAGCAGCACCGAAAAATACCAGACCGTCACCGGCTACGACCAATCTGGCGTCGAGATCAACGCCCAGCGCTTCGACTACAGCGTGCTCGTGATGCCCGAAGTGGCGCCGCGCGCCTGGCCCGTCGCACGCTTCGAAGACCTGACGGCCGCCCACTTCGAGGCCATCGCCGCCGACAAACCGGACGTCGTCATCCTCGGCACGGGCGAGCGCCAGCGCTTCGTCCATCCGCGCCTCGTCGCCAGCCTGTCCACGTTGCGCATCGGCGTCGAGAGCATGGACAGCCATGCCGCCTGCCGCACGTACAACATCCTGATGGGCGAAGGCCGCAAGGTCACCCTCGCGCTGATCATCGACACGGACAGCGAGGGTACGAAGGCCGCATGAACGACCTGCACCGGAACAAGACCCTCACCTGGACCCTGCTGATCGCCTTTGTCATCGCCCTGCTGTATGTACTGGGCGCGCGCACGCTGGTGCCGCCCGACGAAGGCCGGTACGCCGAGATGGCGCGCGAGATGTTCGCCAGCGGCGACTGGGTCACGACGCGCCTGAACGGCATCAAGTATTTCGAAAAACCCCCGCTGCAGACGTGGATGAACGCCCTGTCGTTCACCCTGTTCGGCCTGGGTGACTGGCAGGCGCGCCTGTGGACGGGCCTGTGCGGCCTGCTCGGCGTCGTGCTGACAGGCCTCGCCGGCACGCGCGTGTTCGGCGCGCGCATCGGCTTCTATGCCGCGCTGGTGCTCGGCTCCTCGTTCTACTGGGTCGCGTGCAGCCAGATCGATTCGCTCGACATGGGCCTGTCCGGCATGATGACGCTCTCGCTGTGCGCCCTCCTGATCGCCCAGCGCGACGATGCCGGCGAGGCCGAGCGGCGCAACTGGATGCTCGCGTGCTGGGCCGGAATGGCACTGTCCGTGCTGGCCAAGGGCCTGATCGGCCTCGTGCTGCCGGGCGGCGTGCTCGTGTTCTATACGATCTTCTCACGCGACTGGGCGATCTGGAAGCGCCTGCACCTCGTCAAGGGTCTGCTCCTGTTCTTCCTGATCGCCACGCCGTGGTTCGTGCTGGTCGGGCTGAAGAATCCCGAACAGCCGCATTTCTTCTTCGTCCACGAGCACTTCGACCGCTTCCTGAAGAAGGAACACCACCGCGAGGCGGCATGGTGGGTCTTCTTCGCCCTGCTGGCGGCCGGCAGCGTGCCGTGGCTCGGCGTGCTCGTGCAGGGCCTCGTCGCCGGCGCGCGCCGCGATGGCGAGACGACGCAATTCCGCCCGCGCCTGATGGTGCTTGTCTGGGTCGCGTTCATCGTCCTGTTCTTCACCAAGTCGAATTCCAAGCTGCCCGGCTACATCCTGCCCGTATTCCCCGGCGTCGCGCTGCTGGTGGCGTACTACCTGGACACCGGCACGCGCCGCGCGCGCATGGTGACGGCCAGCCTCACCGCGCTGCTGGGCGTGGCCCTGCTCGTCACCGTCCCGTTCATGGAAAAGCTGGCCAAGCATCCCGGCGAGGACGTGCTGTACGCGGCCTACCAGCCGTGGGTGCTGGCGGCCGGCCTCGTGCTGCTGATCGGCGGCTGCCTGGCCCTGCTGTATGCGCGCCAGATGCTGCGCGACCTGTTCGTCGTCGTGCTGGCCGTCGCCGGTTTCGCCGGTACGGAACTGATGCTCGTCGGCTTCGAACCGATCGGCAAGATCCGCGCCGGCGTCAACCTGCTGCCCGCCCTGCAGGCAGCCGGCGCCGCGGATCCGGCCGTCAAAGTGTATTCGGTCGGCATCTACGAACAGTCGCTGACCTTCTACCTGCGCCGTCCCGTGACGCTCGTCGACTACCGCGACGAGTTCGACTTCGGCCTGCAGCAGCAACCGGAACTCGCGATCCCGACGATCCCCGCCTTCGTCGCGCGCTGGCGCGCGGATGCGGCGGCGGGCGTGCGCAACGTGGCGATCATCCGCCCCGAGCTCGCCGCCGACCTGCAGCGCCAGGGCGTCCCACTGCGCATCGTCGCGACGGACAGCCGCCGCGCCGTCATCGCGAACTTTTGGGAACCTCGAAAAACCGTCGCGAGCGGCCGCAATGGCGTTCGAGAAGCGCAGCTGTACGGACGTACAGCGAGCATCGCAGGACGCCAGCCTACGCGGCCCGGTACAACCCGCAGCAGGTTTTTCGACGTTCCCCTTTGACCGACCGCACATGAATCTGACTACCTTTGCCTTCATCATTTCCGGCGTGCTCCTCAACGCCTGTGCCCAGCTGTTGCTGAAAGCGGGTACGAACGCCCTCGGCGGCGCGATTCATCTCACCATGAGCAACTGGTTCGAGACCTTCATCAAGGTCGTGACCCAGCTGCCGATCCTGGGGGGCCTGGCCTGCTACGGCGTGTCGCTGGTCGTGTGGATCATCGGCCTGTCGCGCACGGACGTGACGATCGCGTATCCGATGTTGTCGCTCGGCTATGTCGTGTCGGCCATCGGCGCCTGGATGTTCCTGGGCGAGGTGATCCCGCCGCAGCGCCTGGTGGCGATCGGCGTGATCGTGATCGGCGTGGTGTTGCTGGCAAGAACGTAACTTGGCGCCGCACGGCGCACTGCTACAATGCCGGCTTTATCCGCATAAACATGAACATAAACACCCTGCGCGCCGGACGCCGGCGCGCAGGGATAAATTCTTATCGAAAGAATAACGAGCTTCCCATGACTGCCGAGCTGCCCTTCCTGCCCTTTTCCCGACCCACTATCGACGAAGAGACCATCGCCGCCGTCGGCGAGGTGCTGCGCTCCGGCTGGATCACGACCGGACCGAAAAACCAGGCATTCGAGGCGCAGCTAGCCGAATACTTCGGCGGCCGTCCGGTACGCACCTTCAATTCCGGCACCTGCACGATGGAGATCGCGCTGCGCATCGCCGGCGTCGGACCGGGCGACGAGGTGATCACGACGCCGGTCTCGTGGCCCGCCACCGCGAACGTGATCCTCGAAGTGGGCGCGACGCCGGTCTTCGCCGACATCGATCCCGTCACGCGCAACATGGACCTGGACAAGCTGGAAGCCGCGATCACCCCGCGTACGAAGGCGATCATCCCGGTGTACCTGTCCGGCCTGCCGCTCGACATGGACCGCCTGTACGCCATCGCCAACCAGCACAAGCTGCGCGTCGTCGAGGATGCCGCGCAGGCCCTCGGCTCGCAGTGGAACGGCAAGCGCATCGGCTCGTTCGGCGACTTCGCCTCGTTCAGCTTCCAGGCCAACAAGAACATCACGACGGGCGAAGGCGGCTGCCTCGTGCTGAACAACCTCGAGGAAGCGCGCCTGGCCGAGAAGTACCGCCTGCAGGGCGTCACGCGCAGCGGCGTGGACGGCATCGACGTCGACGTCCTGGGCGGCAAGTACAACATGAGCGACATCATGGCCACGATCGGTCTCGGCCAGATGAAGCACCTGGAAACGCTGACGGCGCACCGCGCCGCACTGGCACGCCACTACTTCGACTGCTTCGGCCCCGACTTCGAAGAACAATACGGCGCCCAGCTGCCGATCCGGGCCTTCGGCACGAGCAACTGGCACCTGTTCCAGATCATCCTGCCGGACAACGGCCCGGGCACGCGCGCCGATTTCATGACCCGCATGCAGAAGGAACACAATATCGGCACCGGCTACCACTACGCGCCGATCCACCTGTTCACGCTGTACCGCGAGCGCGGCTTCAAGGAAGGGGACTTCCCCGTCGCCGAGAAGATCGGCCGCCTCACGGTCACGCTGCCGATGTTCAATGCCATGACTTTTGCCGACGTGGAGCGCGCCGTCGCGGCAGTAAAGTCGGTACTCAACCGCGCGGTGCTGGCAAAATGACGGCGGTGGCCATGAAGCCGGAAATCTCGGTCGTCATCCCGGTCTATAACGAGGAAGCCGGCCTCGCGAACCTGTTCGCGCGCCTGTATCCCGCGATGGACGCGCTGGGCCTGCCGTACGAAGTCATCTTCGTCAACGACGGCAGCCGCGACAACTCCGTGGCCATCCTCGCGGAGCAGTACCGCAAGCGTCCGGACGTCACGCGCGTCGTCCTCTTCAACGGCAACTACGGCCAGCACATGGCGATCCTCGCGGGCTTCGAACAGACCCGCGGCCAGATCGCCATCACGCTCGACGCCGACCTGCAGAACCCGCCGGAAGAGATCCACAAGCTGATCGCCAAGATCCGCGAAGGCTACGACTACGTGGGCTCGATCCGCCGCAAGCGCCAGGATTCCGCCTGGCGCACGGTCGCGTCGAAGGCCATGAACCACCTGCGCGAGCGCATCACGAACATCCACATCACGGACCAGGGCAACATGCTGCGCGCCTACGGCCGCAATGTGATCGATCTCGTCAACCAGTGCGGCGAAGTGAATACCTTCGTGCCGGCGCTCGCGTACAAGTTCGCGCGCAAGCCGACCGAGATCGTCGTCGAGCACGAGGAACGCGCGGCCGGCGAATCGAAGTATTCGCTGTACAGCCTGATCCGCCTGAACTTCGACCTGATGACGGGCTTCTCGCTGGTGCCGCTGCAGATGTTCTCGCTGCTGGGCATGACCCTGTCGCTGCTGTCGGCGCTGCTCGTGGTCGTGCTGATCATCCGCAGGTTCCTGCTCGGCGCCGAGGCCGAAGGCGTGTTCACGCTGTTCGCGATCGCCTTCTTCTTCATGGGCGTCATCCTGTTCGGCATCGGCCTCGTGGGCGAATACGTCGGCCGCATCTACCAGCAGGTGCGCGCGCGGCCGCGCTACGTCGTCGCGACGATCCTGCAGGGCGTGCCGGTCTCGCTGGCCGACCTGGACGGCATCGAAAAGCGCCAGGTCGGGCGCTGACCCTTCCCGCGCCGTCCCGCCCGCCGTGGCGCGGACGGCGCGCCAACATCATCCGCCGTCACGGCACGAGAACATGACCCAAACCCGCAAACGCGCAGTCGTCTTCGCCTACCACAACGTGGGCGTGCGCTGCCTGAAGGTATTGCTGGCCGGCGGCGTCGACGTCGCCCTCGTCGTCACGCACCAGGACAGCGCCGCCGAAAACATCTGGTTCGAATCCGTCCTTTCGCTGTGCGCGACGGAGGGCATCCCCTCTGTCACCCCGGACGACGCCAAAGGCGCCGACCTGCTGGACGCCATCCGCGCGGCGCAGCCGGACCTGATGTTCAGCTTTTATTTCCGCCACATGCTGCCGCAGGCGATCCTCGACATCGCTCCCGCGTACAACATGCACGGCTCGCTGCTGCCGGCCTATCGCGGCCGCGCGCCCACCAACTGGGCCGTGCTGCACGGCGCCACCGAGACGGGCGCCACCCTGCACGAGATGACCGTCAAGCCGGACGCCGGGGCCATCGTCGCGCAGCAGGCCGTCCCCATCCTGCCGGACGACACGGCGTTCGAGGTGTTCGGCAAGGTGACGGTGGCGGCGGAGCTGGCGCTGTACCACGTGCTGCCCTTTCTTCTGGCCGGCACCGCGCCGCGCACGCCCAACGACCTGACGCAGGGCGGCTACTTCGGCGGCCGCAAGCCGGAAGACGGCCGCATCGACTGGAACAAGCCTGCGCAAGAAGTCTACAACCTGCACCGCGCCGTCGCGCCGCCCTACCCCGGCGCCTTCACGGACGTGGGCCCGCGCCGCTACGTGATCGAACGCGCGCGGCTCTTCAACGGTAATGTTCAAGGACTCCCGCCCGGCCTTGCGGTCGTGGATAATGCCATCCTCGGCGTCTGCGGCGACGGCCGCGCGCTGGCGATCCACAGCCTGCTCGCCGACGGCCTGCGCATCTCCCCTGCCGAATTGCAGGTACAACTCAGAGAACCCACATGAAAAAAGTCCTCATCCTCGGCGTCAACGGCTTCATCGGCCATCACCTTTCCAAGCGCATCCTCGAGACGACCGATTGGGAAGTCTACGGCATGGACATGGCTTCCGACCGTATCAGTCACCTGCTCGACCATCCGCGCATGCACTTCTTCGAAGGCGACATCACCATCAACACGGAATGGGTCGAGTACCACGTCAAGAAATGCGACGTGATCCTGCCGCTGGTGGCGATCGCGACGCCGTCGACCTACGTGAAGGAACCGCTGAAGGTCTTCGAACTGGACTTCGAGGCGAACCTGCCGATCGTCCGTTCTGCCGCCAAGTACAAGAAGCACCTGATCTTCCCGTCGACGTCGGAAGTCTATGGCATGAGCCGCGACGCCGAATTCGATCCGGAGAACTCGGAACTGGTC
>NZ_JBFUDR010000156.1:0-14119 GCF_056404615.1 Massilia sp. P2_C2
TGCTGCCAATCCGAACGTCACGCAAGCACAGCTGGCCGATACGATTGCGTCCCTGGTCAAGTCGCCGCTGAGCCCTGAAGCGAAGAACTTTATTGCGATGCTGGCCGAGAACGGCCGCGTTGCCCTGCTGCCGGAAATCGGTGCCCAGTTCACTGTGCTCAAGAATGCACAGGAAGGCGCCGCCGACGCGACGATCTACAGCGCGTTCGACCTTTCGGCCGACCAGCTCAACCCGCTGGCCGCCACGCTGGAAAAGAAATTTGGTCGCAAGCTGAACCCCACGGTCGTAGTCGATCCGTCGCTGATCGGTGGTGTGCGCGTGGTCGTCGGCGATGAAGTGCTCGATACCTCGGTCCGCGCGAAGCTGCAGCAGATGCACAACGCGCTGGTGGCCTGAGAATCGTAAGACCAGCACCGTCGCCGCGTCCAGGGACTTGCCCTACGCATCAAGAAACTATTAGGAGTAGCACTCATGCAACTTAATTCGTCTGAAATCAGCGAACTGATCAAGAGCCGCATCCAGGGCCTCGAAGGTTCGGCTGATGTTCGTAACCAAGGCACGGTGATTTCCGTCGCCGACGGTATCTGCCGCATCCATGGTCTGTCGGACGTGATGCAGGGCGAGATGCTGGAATTTCCGGGCAACACCTTCGGTCTGGCCATGAACCTCGAGCGTGACTCGGTCGGTGCCGTGATCCTGGGTGCCTACGAGAACATCTCGGAAGGCGACACCGTCAAGACCACGGGCCGCATCCTGGAAGTGCCAATCGGTCCGGAACTGCGTGGCCGCGTCGTCAACGCCCTGGGCCAGCCGATCGACGGCAAGGGTCCGGTCGATGCCAAGCTGACCGCCCCGATCGAAAAGATCGCCCCGGGCGTGATCGCCCGCGAATCCGTGTCGCAGCCGCTGCAGACCGGTATCAAGTCGATCGACTCGATGGTGCCGATCGGCCGTGGCCAGCGCGAGCTGATCATCGGCGACCGCCAGACCGGTAAATCGGCTGTCGCAGTCGACGCGATCATCAACCAGAAGGGCCAGGGCGTCACCTGCGTGTACGTCGCGATCGGCCAGAAGGCATCGACCATCAAGAACATCGTGCGCTCGCTGGAAGAGCACGGCGCGATGGAATACACGATCGTCGTCGCCGCTTCGGCGTCGGAATCGGCTGCCATGCAGTACATCTCGGCCTACTCGGGCTGCGCGATGGGCGAATACTTCCGCGACCGCGGCGAAGACGCGCTGATCGTGTACGACGACCTGTCGAAGCAGGCCGTTGCCTACCGCCAGATCTCGCTGCTGCTGCGCCGTCCGCCGGGCCGCGAAGCTTACCCGGGCGACGTGTTCTACCTGCACAGCCGTCTGCTGGAGCGTGCCGCACGCGTCAACGCCGACTACGTCGAGAAGTTCACCAACGGCGCCGTCAAGGGCAAGACCGGTTCGCTGACCGCACTGCCGATCATCGAAACGCAGGCGGGCGACGTCTCGGCCTTCGTTCCGACCAACGTGATCTCGATTACCGACGGCCAGATCTTCCTGGAGACCTCGCTGTTCAACGCCGGTATCCGTCCGGCGATCAACGCGGGTATCTCGGTGTCGCGCGTCGGTGGCGCAGCCCAGACCAAGGTCATCAAGAGCCTGTCCGGCGGTATCCGTACCGACCTGGCACAGTACCGTGAGCTGGCCGCGTTCGCGCAGTTCGCATCGGACCTGGACGAGTCGACCCGCAAACAGCTGGACCGCGGTGCGCGCGTGACCGAACTGCTGAAGCAGAAGCAGTACTCGCCGCTGCCGATCTCGCTGATGGCCGCTTCGCTGTTCGCCGTCAACAAGGGCTACTTCGACAGCATCGAAGTCAAGCGCGTGCTGGATTTCGAAGCCGGTCTGCATGGCTTCCTGAAGTCGAGCCACAGCGCCCTGCTGTCGAAGATCGAAGAGACCAAGGCACTGGACAAGGACGGCGAAGCAGCGCTGGCCGCCGCCATCGCCGATTTCAAGAAGTCGTTCTAAGACCGGCTTATTGATGGATCTCGGGACGGGGAGTCATCTCCGTCCTCACAAGGAGTAAGGGCTCATGGCAGCAGGCAAAGAGATACGTGGCAAGATCAAGAGCGTAGAAAATACGAAGAAGATCACCAAGGCGATGGAAATGGTCGCCGCGTCCAAGATGCGCAAGGCGCAGGACCGGATGCGCGCCGCCCGTCCCTACAGCGAGAAGGTCCGTAACATCACGGCCAACCTCGCCACTGCGAACCCGGAGTACACCCACGCGTTCATGGCGCAAGCCAAGGACGTGCAGGCGAAAGCCGTCGGCTTCATCGTCGTCACGACCGACAAGGGTCTGTGCGGCGGCATGAACACCAACGTGCTGCGCCAGGTGACGCAGAAGTCCCGCGAGCTGGAAGCCGCGGGCAATCGCATTGAAGCCGTTGCAATCGGCAATAAAGGTCTGGGGTTCCTGAACCGCGTCGGCGTGAAGATCGTGTCGAGCGTAACCCAGATCGGCGACACCCCGCACCTGGACAAGCTGATCGGGCCGATCAAGGTCATGCTCGACGCTTACCAGGATGGCAAGCTGGACGCGGTGTACCTGTGCTACACCAAGTTCATCAACACCATGCGCCAGGAACCGGTCATCGAGCAGCTGCTTCCGCTGCCGGCCGCACACCTGCAGGCGGACAGCAGCGCCCACTCGTGGGACTACATCTACGAGCCGGACGCGCAAGTGGTGATCGACGAACTGCTGGTGCGCTACGTCGAGGCGTTGATTTACCAATCCGTCGCCGAAAACCTGGCGTCCGAGCAATCGGCGCGCATGGTGGCGATGAAGGCCGCGACCGACAACGCGGGCAACGTCATCGGCGAGCTGAAGCTGGTCTACAACAAGACCCGCCAGGCGGCGATTACCAAAGAACTCTCCGAGATCGTGTCGGGCGCAGCTGCAATCAGCAGCTGAGCGACGTAAGCGATCTCACGAAACGACATTAAAACTATATCTGAAGGAACGAAAATGGCTGATGGCAAAATCGTTCAGTGTATCGGCGCGGTGGTTGACGTGGAATTCCCGCGCGACGCCATGCCGAAGGTGTATGACGCACTGAAAATGGAAGGCTCCGAACTGACGCTGGAAGTGCAGCAGCAGCTGGGCGACGGCATCGTCCGCACCATCGCGCTGGGCAGCTCGGAAGGCCTGCGTCGCGGCATGACCATCCAGAACACCGGCAAACCGATCATGGTCCCGGTGGGTCCGGCCACGCTGGGCCGCATCATGGACGTGCTGGGCAACCCGATCGACGAGCGCGGTCCGGTCAGCCAGGAGCGCACCGCGTCGATCCACCGCACCGCCCCGCAGTACGACGAGCTGTCGCCGTCGCAAGACCTGCTGGAAACCGGCATCAAGGTGATCGACCTGGTCTGCCCGTTCGCCAAAGGCGGTAAGGTCGGCCTGTTCGGCGGCGCCGGCGTCGGCAAGACCGTGAACATGATGGAACTGATCAACAACATCGCTAAAGCGCACTCGGGTCTGTCCGTGTTCGCCGGCGTGGGTGAGCGTACCCGTGAAGGTAACGACTTCTACCACGAAATGGCCGATGCGAAGGTCGTCGATCTGGACAACCTGGGCAACTCGAAGGTCGCGATGGTCTACGGCCAGATGAACGAACCGCCGGGCAACCGTCTGCGCGTCGCGCTGACCGGCCTGACCATGGCGGAAGCGTTCCGTGACGAAGGCAAGGACGTTCTGTTCTTCGTCGACAACATCTACCGTTACACGCTGGCCGGTACCGAAGTGTCGGCACTGCTGGGCCGTATGCCGTCCGCCGTGGGCTACCAGCCGACCTTGGCCGAAGAAATGGGCCGCCTGCAAGAGCGCATCACGTCGACCAAGACCGGCTCGATCACCTCGATCCAGGCCGTGTACGTCCCTGCGGACGACTTGACCGACCCGTCGCCGGCAACCACCTTCGCCCACCTGGACTCGACCGTCGTTCTGTCGCGTGACATCGCCTCGCTGGGTATCTACCCGGCCGTGGACCCGCTGGACTCGACCTCGCGCCAGCTGGACCCGCTGGTCGTCGGCGACGAGCACTACAGCACCGCGCGCGCCGTGCAGGGCACCCTGCAGCGCTACAAGGAACTGCGTGACATCATCGCGATTCTGGGCATGGACGAACTGGCACCGGAAGACAAGCTGGTCGTCGCACGTGCACGCAAGATGCAGCGTTTCCTGTCGCAGCCGTTCCACGTCGCTGAAGTGTTCACCGGCGCACCGGGCAAGTACGTCTCGCTGAAAGACACGATCAAGGGCTTCAAGATGATCGCGTCGGGCGAGCTGGACCACCTGCCGGAGCAGGCGTTCTACATGGTCGGCACCATCGAAGAAGCGATCGAAAAGGCCAAGAAGCTGGCTGCCTGATCGCTAGCCTCTTCAAAGGACACTTATGGCAAATACCATTCACGTTGACGTCGTCTCGGCCGAAGAGCAGATCTTTTCGGGCGAAGCGGAATTCGTCGCGTTGCCGGGTGAAGCGGGTGAGCTGGGTATCTACCCGATGCACACCCCCTTGATCACGCGCATCCGCCCGGGTGCCGTGCGCATCAAGGTGCCGGGCCGCACCGACGAAGAGTTCGTGTTCGTTGCCGGCGGCATCCTGGAAGTCCAGCCGAAAGGCGTGACCGTCCTCGCCGACACCGCAATCCGCGGTGCCGACCTGGACGAAGCGAAAGCCCAGGACGCCAAGCGCAAGGCCGAAGAGCTGATGGTCAACAAGGAATCGGCAATCGACTACGCCAAGGCGCAAGCCGAACTGGCGGCGGCGGTCGCCCAGCTGGCGGCCATCGCTAAGCTGCGTCATAAAGGACGCTGATCGCTGGTTGTTCGAGCGGTCGACAAGGGGGCAGCCTGCGGGCTGCCCTTTTTATTTGCCCCGCCGCAGTCGTTGCCCGAGCTGGAAAATTCGGGGTCAGAGCACTTTTTGGATTAATAGCTCCTGCCCAAGAAAATTCGGGACATTGGCGCTCGTAGCCCGACAAGAACGACGATATCGATGCCGAACTTTCTTGGAAACCATTGTCGAAAAATGTGCTCTGACCCCGAATTTTTGCCGAAATGTGCTCTGCCCCCGAATTGTTGATACTGCACTCGCTTGCGCCGTCCGATGATATGAACCTGATAAGCTAGTGCCAACGACAAGACCACCACGAAACGAACAGGCCCAGCATGCGAACCATCGAACAAATCCTCCGCGCCGCCCGGACCGTGGCCGTCGTCGGGCTCTCGAACAAGCCCGAACGCGCCAGCCTGGAAGTGGCCACTTACCTGCAGCAGCAGGGTTACCGCATCATCCCCGTCAACCCGGCCTATGCCGGCCAGCAGATCCTCGGCGAGATCGTGTACGCGACGTTGCAGGAAGCGGCCGACGCGCTGGCCTCGTCGGGCACGCGCATCGACGTCGTCGACTGTTTCCGTAAAGCCGAGGAGATGCAGCCCATTGCGAAAGACGCCATCGATGTGCGCGCCGCCTGCCTATGGATGCAGCTCGGCATCGAGAACCAGGTCGCCGCCGACCTCGCCCGCGCGGCCGGCCTGGACGTGGTGATGAACCACTGCATGCTGATCGAGCACCGCAAGCTGGGGGAACAGGCCGCATGAGCATGCTGGAACGCTTCCGCGCACCGAAACAACTCGAGCTGCGCGACAAGGATGCCGGCGCCACCCCGCTGCGTGACGACAAGAAAGGCAAGCTCAAGAACGGTGAGATCAAGGAGCGCGAGCGAGCGCTTACTGTCGAGCTGACCGGGGAAATCGCGAAGCTGCAGGAAAAGCTGTACGCGGCGCGTGAACAAAAACTGTTGTTGATCCTGCAAGGCACGGACACGTCCGGCAAGGATGGCACCGTCCGCGCGTTGTTCTCGCAAATTAATCCGATGGGCTTGCACGCCACCGGCTTCGTCGCGCCGACCGACAAGGAAAAGGCGCATGACTTTCTCTGGCGCGTGCACGCGCGCGTGCCGGGCAAGGGCGAGATCGGCATCTTCAACCGCAGCCATTACGAGGACGTGATCGTGCCGCGCGTCGCCGGCGCGCTGGACGACGACGCCTGCGCGCGTCGCTACGGCCACATCCGCGACTTCGAGCGCATGCTGGCCGAGACGGGAACGACAGTCATGAAGGTTTTCCTGCACATCTCGAAGGATGAGCAGCGCGAGCGCCTGCAGGCACGGCTGGACGATCCGGAAAAGCACTGGAAGTTCGATCCGGCCGACCTGGCCGCGCGCGACAAATGGGACGTCTACCAGCGCACCTACGCCGACTTGATCAACGTGACCGATTGCGACCATGCGCCGTGGTACGTCGTGCCGGCGGATTCGAAGACGCACCGCAACCTCGTCATCGCCCATCTGTTGCTGGAGACGATGCAGGGCATGAAACTGGAATGGCCGGCACCGAAGGCGGATATGTCCAAGGTGAAGATCGCCGCCTGAACCTGCCTACCCGCGTCGATTGGCATAGAATAAAGATCCACCAACCCGTGCGATCTTCCGACCATGCTCAAGTCCACCGCTTTGCTGCTTTCCCTCGGCGCCGCCGTGACGTTTTCCACAACGACGCCAGCGCTGGCGCAGACGCCGGCCGTCCAGCCCGCGGCCCATCCGGCCAGCTGCCCGGCCGTCCTGAAGCACACGTTCAACCGCCTGCAGGACGAAGCGCCGCAGGACCTGTGCCAGTACGCCGGCAAGGTGGTGCTGGTGGTGAACACGGCCAGCTACTGCGGTTTCACCAGGCAGTACGAGGGCCTGGAAAAGCTGTACGCGAAATACGCGCCGCGCGGCCTTGTCGTGCTGGGCTTCCCGTCGAACGATTTCAAGCAGGAAGACGCCGACGCGAAGAAGATCGCCGACCTCTGCTACAACACGTACGGCGTGAAGTTCCCGATGTTCACCAGCACCGTCGTGACGGGCGCCAGTGCCAATCCGCTGTATTCGGAGCTGATCAAGGCCACCGGCAACCAGCCCAAGTGGAATTTCAATAAATACCTGATCGACCGCAACGGTAAAGTCATCGACTACTTCCCGAGCAAGGTGACGCCGGAAGACCCTACGCTGGTCGGCAAGATCGAGCAGGCGCTGGGAGGCTGAAGAGCGTCCGATTTGTCGTTTCTGCGACGCCTGCGTTAAAGCCGCAGCTGCACAAACATCACCGGTATGTGCCGTTGCTTCATCCTGTGCAATGCCCACGCCGAATACGCAAGCATGCCCGCCGCCAGACCATGCGCATTGCCACCGGCCTGCTCGAAGGCGTCGATGTCATTGCCCCGGTAACCATTGCGTCCAACGACGCGCGTGTAGTAAGTGACGACGTGCGCCACGTTCGAATACAGGTTCGTCGCGATGAAGCCTTGGCCGAAGGCTGAGCGCGCGCCGGCATTCATGTGCAGCAGCGCCTCGGCAGCCAGGTTGCTGGCCGCGAAGCCGGCGGCGTCCAGCGCGCGCTGTTTGGACGGACCGAGCGTGGATGGCAATACCCAGCTGGTTTCGCCGCACAGAAGCGCGCACTGGGATCCTGGCACATGGATGTGGATGTCGCTGGCGCCGACTCCGTGGGCGGCGAACGCATGCCCGGCTTCGTGCACGTAGATGTCGGCAAAGATGCCGGCGGCAGCGCCGGCCGCGTTCCCGAGGTCGCCGGCGGTGGCTTGCGACAGGAAGAGCAGTCCGCTCAACAGGACGGGAGCTCTGTGTACGCTATTTCTTTTGCTCGATCTGAAGCGTCCTGCCATATGAAAGTGAGCAATCATGCAGCGATGTAAGTACGTTATTTATCGTCCATATGTAGGACCGACCGCATTTGCTGAATTTGCAGTTGCCTGCTCTCGGCCTATTCTTGCGCTCCAATTCGGGCCGGTTGCGACCCAAAGCGGACGCCGTTAAAGCCTCAGAGAAAACAGATAGCACTCAAACAAATTCCTATGATCGTTGCCATTCCAGTAGTACACGCAGCCTGAAGAGGAGTGAGGTTGCTTTTGTGACGGCACCACAATGTAGCGACAAGGCCTCCAACTGCCGCGCCAAATAGCAAGCATAGGTAGAGAAGCCAGATCAAGCCATCGAGGTATGAGCGACTCAAAACCCATCTTTGAAACCCCAACAATAAAATTGCTAGGACAAAGGATAGCGCCCCAACTATTGCTGGTCGTGGTCGCAATGAAAAAATAGCCGCAACGACAGCAAGCTGAGTCCCCMAAAAAAAAGCAAAATTAGGGAGAAAAAACTCGGCTTTGGATGCCAACATCAATGAGACAGCGAAGCCGAACAATATCGCAACTTGTGAGACTGCCCGCTCTGGATTTGCAATCGTGACGAACTTCATGAGTTTCCTTATGTCCGCTCTTGGGCCGGTAGCAGACTATTACAGCCGTCTGCTAACGACCCAGCGCGGATGGGCAGAGGGCCTGTCGATCATCGTTTTGTCGATGAATCAATACGTATCCTTGCACCGTACTATTCGTCTATATGTGAGCGAAGGAACAAATGGGCCATCTTTGCCCTGTATTCGTCAACGTGTTGTTCCGCCCATTCAGGATTCGCGTATTTCACCACGTATGCTGTAAAAATTTGAGTCAGTATCTTTGCTTCCTGCTCTACCCGATTCGCGAGCGCAACGTAGGGAGCAAAGCCTTCAGCATCATTGTCCTCGGGGACTCCGTTTTCCTGCACCCAGCGGTGAATTAGTACGTGACGGTCTTCGACATATTTCGATAAACGCTCTTCTAAATCCGGATCAATGCGTTGGGCTGCGGATAGCGTTTTTAGAATGTTTCTTATTGGGACTTTGAACGCGCCTGCAGGAAGATAGCCGCCAGTCGTTTCGGCGTATCCTGGCTCAGTTTGCATCTTGTAAAACTCATATATTGGAACAAGCGCAGTCTCGAAGATTTGTGCGTAGAAGACTGCTCGTCCTATCGCCGTGTAAGCATTTTCCATATTCGCCATTGTAATCGGGCTCCGTGGCCGACAGCAGACCGACCTGGTCAATCCGCTTACGACCCGAAGCGGACGGAATAAATCAGACGAACCCGCCTTTTAGGTCAGACGAAGGTACAGTTACTTCCTCGTTAAACTTCGCGACGAGTTTGGCAAGGCTTTTGGTCTCATTCAGGTTGCTACCACTCTGCAGTGCCTTAGCGATGTGGCGCGCTGCATCTGCGAGAATGGTTCCCCATGCGATTTCCTCATCAATTCCCATCCCATCACGGTACATCCCGACTTTCAGCGAGCAATGCAGCTGGCCTGCAGCCACCCAGACCCGCAGCATTTCCACGGAGTTCGGGTCTTGCAAAGCTGCTTCCGGTACAGGACGTTCGTTCATGTTGAAATTCCGGTTTCACTTGTTGAGTAAGACGACTAGGTTTCCGCTTCTGGTCGATCTCGGCCGTTCCAGCCAGCATAGCATGTTGCCACCGCAGAAAAATCGCAGACTGTCACGAAAGGCAGCACCCGACCCAGAGTGGACTTACGCGAACTGAGGCATGAATGCGTCGAGCTACTACTTCACGAAACGGACCTAGCGGGTGATAGAAGAAGTCACAGGCGAGCCGGCACGCCAGCCATCACCGAAACCGTGGGCGAAGTCGCTCCAGGTGCCCGAAGCAAGCCATAAAAAGGCGGCAACCGTAAGCAGCACGCGGTTGTGTTTCTTGAAGCCGATGGTTAAGAGGGCAGCGCCTGCAACCAAGAAGAACAGAGTGATGACTGACATTATTACCTATGATTTTTACCGTGTTTGAATTGTGGAACGTCCTGCTCGCGCTTGATAAAAGTCTGTTGCGACCGTCCGCTTCTGGCCGAACCCGGCCGTTCAACGGTAGTGGTCAGGCCTCGGGCGATATAAAGCCTAGAATGACGAAAACCCAGAAAACCAGGCCTAGTGCGATCCATACGTAATTGGCATTTGTGAGTCGGCTGTTGCTTGCGCCATCGGGATCGCCACAGCCAACATTGATCATGTGCTGTGCACTAAGCAGCAGGCCAAGCAGAGGCGCCACGATCAGTAGTGAGGCGACGTCGGTGTAGGGTGAGCCGATGGAACGAGCGCTCAAGCGGTCAAGCACGTTCGCTGCGATCATGAACAGCACCAGTTGCGTTGCCAGCGATTCGTTATTCCATTCGGCCAGCGCCTCCTTGTCACGGCCATAGGCCTTGATTTCGCGGAACAGGGCGTGGGTAAAGAAGATCGAGAAGATCCCGCGCGCCACCGGCCAGATCGATCGATCGACATTGAACTTATCGGAGCTGCAGTTTTTGTAATTGCTCCAATTCTTATAGAACCAGTAGACGCCGTACAGGCCAAAAGTCGCTAAATACAGTATTGCCAGCTTCTTTCGGGAGACGACGTAGAAAGTAGGTGCGATAAACGCGACGTCATCGTCGCTCCGGCTTTCGGTCAGTGTTTGGCTGCTATCGATCATTGACGTGTTCCAAAGTGATGTCGCCGGGGCCATGAAGTACCCGGGTGCCCGGTTCAGCATCATGCGAGCCTCTGCCCTTGACTGAACCCGACCATTCTGCCCAGCATAGCACGTTGCCGAACTGCAAAGCTCACGGACTGTCACGACAGGCGGCTCTCGACCCATACCGGCCCGTCAGCTTTTGCTGAAGCTGTCGTTTCCGCAATAACCATCACACCGTCATGGTTATTTTGATGCACATCAACGATTTTGTTGGGGTGCATCAATAGACTGATCTTCGCTGAACAACAACACGAAGAAAGGTCTCACCATGAAGAAGTCGATGCTGAAACTGATGTTCGCCGCCCTCGGTCTCGTCGGGGCCGCCGTGCCTGCACTGGCGCAGGATTCGCCGTGGCTGGTACGTGTGCGTGCGGTGCATCTCGACCCGGCCGACAAGTCCGATCCCGTGGGCGGCACCGGCGCCAGCGACCGCCTGCACGTCAGTTCGAAATGGATCCCCGATGTCGATATCTCATATTTCTTTACCCCGAATTGGGCCGCGGAACTGCTCCTCACGGTGCCGCAAAAGCATGACGTCACGCTGGACGGCCAGCGCATCGGCAGCTTCAAGCACCTGCCGCCCACGCTGCTGGCGCAATACCACTTCCTGCCGGGCGCGCAGATCGACCCGTACGTCGGCGCCGGCATCAATTACACGCTGATCTCCAGGGTCGACATCCTGAACGGCGCTGGTCGCCTCGAACACGACAGCATCGGCGCCGCGCTGCAGGCCGGCGTCGACTTCCGCATCGACAACAAGTGGTCGGTCAATCTCGACGTCAAGAAAATACAGATCCGCAGCGACGTCGACATCAACGGCGCGCATGCCAGCCGCGTCAAGGTTGATCCGCTGCTGCTCGGCGTCGGCGTCGGCTACCGGTTCTGATCCGGCTGCAGCAACGAACCCCGCTGCCTCCAAAAGCGTGTCGGCCTTCCCGGACCGGTTTTTGGCCGGCCCCGCCGGCCCTTTTTATTTGCGCACTATTTCCGCACTATTTGAGCACGGCGGCGCGCAACGGCCCGCGCAGGGCGTTACAGACGACGATTTCCTGCGCGCGCGAAAGACTGTCGCGCGTGAGCGGGCATTCGATCGCGTTCCAGGCCGGATCGTCCAGCAGCACGCCGCGCATCACGCCGGGCAGGACGCCGGACGACAGCGGCGGCGTGTACCAGCGGCCGCCGATGCGCACGAACACGTTGCTGCGTCCGCCCTCGGTCAGTTCGCCGCGCTCGTTGAAGAACAGCGTATCGAACGCGCCCACGCTTTCCGCCGCGCGCCAGGCGGCGTCGTAGCGGCTGCGGATGCTCGTCTTGTGGCGCAGGAAGATGTCGTGCGCGTGCGTCGGTGCGTCCGCCAGCAGTACCTGCACCGGTTCCGCCAGCGGTGCCAGCGCGCCGGTCTGCACGACGAGCTCGCCGTCCGGCCGCAAGGCGAGGCGCACGCGGTGCGGCGTGTCGTCCGGCAGTGCGGCGCAGGCCTGCAGCGCCGCGCTGCGTGCCATGTCCGGATTGAATGGATGGCCGAAATACGCGGCCGATGCCCGCAGGCGCGCGAGATGGCGTTCCAGGTGGCGGCATCCGTCGGTACGCGTGGCGTAGATGGTCTCGAAGATCTCGAAGTCGTTCGGCAGCCCCGTGAGGAAGCCTGCCTTGAGCCGGCATTCGGCGTATTCCGCGCCGGCGTCGCTGTCGTACACGATCCCTGCGCCCACGCCCAGTTCGCCGTGCCGCACGCCGTTCTGTTCCGGCTGCAGGGTCAGCGTGCGGATCGGAACCGCCAGGCAGAAGTCGCCGAACCGGGCCTGCTGCAGCGTGCCGAACCCGCTGCCCGCCGGCGGATCGATCCAGCCGATCGCGCCCGTGTAGATGCCGCGCGCGGCCGGTTCCAGTTCACGGATGATTTCCATCGTGCGGCGCTTGGGCGCGCCGGTGATCGAGCCGCAGGGATACAAAGCCTCGAAGATGGCCTGCAGCGACGTGCCCGGCGCGAGCTGGGCCTGCACGGTTGACGTCATCTGCAGCACGCTGCTGTAGCGCTTCACGTCGAACAGTGCCGGCACGCCCACGCTGCCGGTGCGCGCGATGCGTCCCAGGTCGTTGCGCAGCAGGTCGACGATCATGAGGTTCTCGGCGCGGTTCTTCGGGTCGGCGGCGAGTTGCTGGGCGCGCACCGCGTTGGCGACGTCGTCGTCCGGATCCGCCGGCGCCGTGCCCTTCATCGGGCGCGCCAGCAGGCGGCCGGCGTCGTGGCGCACGAACAGTTCCGGCGACAGCGACAGCACGGCGCGTCCGTCCGGCAGCGCGACGAGGGCGCCGTACGGCACCGGCTGGCGCGCGCGCAGGCGCGCGTACAGCGCGCAGGCGGAGCCGAAGGCCTCGAAGCGGACGCGGTAGGTGTAATTGACCTGGTACGTATCGCCGGCCGCGATGTAGTCGCGGATGCGCCCGATCGCCTGCGCGAACGCGGCTTCGTCGACGTTCGCGCGCACGGCGCCGATGCCGGCCGGGCCGTCGCTGCCGCCTTCTTGCGCGATGCGCGCCGCCAGCCAGGCGTCGACCTGGTCCGCGTCCAGCATGGCATAGCGCTCGAACAGCAGCACCTGGGCCAGCGGCGCGTGCAGCTCGCGTGCGGGCGCGATGCCGAGCAGTTGCTCGCCCAGTTCATAGGTCAGCACCGGCACGGCGTGCAGGCCGTTCGCGAGGGCGTCCTGCAGGCCGTCCAGCAGGCGCGGCCAGTCGGCGACGTGCTGGCAGGCCAGCACGCCCGCATAGCCCTCGTACAGGCGCGAGCGTGCCTGCAGATGGCCTTCCTGGCTGGCGTCGTCGAGCAGGGCGAATACGGGGGCGTCCATGGCGCTCGTGGCGATCGATATCAGGCGGCGAGCAGCAAAGCCAGCTGCAGCGGGCTGTTCTCGGTCGGATGCTGGCGGAAGCCGCTCTTGGCGTAGCGGTGCCAGCGGCCGGTCACGTAGGCGACGAGCATCGCGGCGCGCGCGGCCACGTCTTCCTCGCGTCCGTGGCCCTGGGTGGCGGCCACGCGCAGCGCCTGCTTGAACGCCAGCTCGACCTTGTCGTAGAACTGGTTCATGCGCAGCACGAGGCGCTCGTCCTCGCCGACGAGGGCGTCGCCGATCAGCACGCGCGTCATGCCCGGATTGTTGGCGGCGAACGACAGCAGGATCTGCAGCATCGCATGGGCCTGCGCGACGCCGTTTTCCTCGCGTTCCGCAACCTGGTTGAACAAGGTGAACACGCTCGCCTCGATGAATTCGATCAGGCCCTCGAACATTTGCGCCTTGCTGGCGAAATGGCGATACAGTGCCGCTTCCGATACCGACAGCCTGGCGGCCAGCGCCGCCGTCGTGATCTTCTCGCCCTTCGGTTGTTCGAGCATGGCCGCGAGGGCCTGGAGGATCTGCTGTTTGCGTTGGCCCGGCTTGGTACTTGCCATGTTGTCAGTCGTTCTCGGTACGTAGTTATCGATGTGCGAGCCTGCGCAGGTGCGCGGGCAGCCGAAGAACGGATTTTACTTTGACATCGACGTAACCGGGGCGTTTGACCATCTTCGGCAGGGGGGCKTTGCCGATCGGATCGCTGTAGCGCAGGTATTGCG
>NZ_JBFUDR010000157.1:0-13950 GCF_056404615.1 Massilia sp. P2_C2
GCTATGCGCCGGCTATGCGCCGGCCACCATCGACGCATGGCTGGGCGGCATCCACGCGGACGACCGCCCGCGCGTCGTCGCGGCATGGCAGGCCGCCTTCGCCGGCGGCGCCGACTACCGGATGCAGTACCGCTTCCAGGGCGCCGACGGCACGACGCGCTGGATCGCCTCCAGCGCGCGGGTGCTGCGCGACGCCGACGGCCGGCCGGCCACGGTGATCGGCACCGCGCGCGAGATCACCACCGACATCCAGGTGCGCGAAAACCTGGAGCGCAAGACCGAACAGCTGGAAAAGGCCGACCGCCAGAAGAGCGAATTCCTGTCCATCCTCGCCCACGAGCTGCGCAATCCGCTGGGCGCCGCCCGCTATGCCATCGCCCTGCTGCGCCAGGCACCCGGCAACCCGGCGGTCCTTGCGCGTTCGACCGATGTGCTCGACCGCCAGGTCGGCCACATGGYGCGGATGCTGGACGACCTGCTCGACCTCTCCCGCATCGCGCACGAACGCATCGAACTCGAACGCCGGCACCTCGACGTGCGCCACGTCGTCGAACTCGCGTTCGAAAATGCCCAGAGTGCGTTCGAGGGCAAGGGCCACGACGTGCGGCTGGCGCCGCCCGGCGATCCCGTGCTGGTCCTCGGCGACGAAGTCCGGCTGACGCAGGTGCTGGCGAACCTGCTGGGCAACGCGGCCAAGTTCACGAACGCGGGAGGCCACATCGAAGCGCGCGTGGAACAGGCCGGTGGCGAGGCCGTGATCGACGTCGTCGACGACGGCATCGGCATCGCGCCGGAGCGCCTGGACGACGTGTTCGAGATGTTCGCGCAGACCGAGAACAAAGCCCACGGCGGCACGCCCGGCCTGGGCATCGGCCTGGCCGTCGTGCGCTCGCTCGTCGGGCTGCACGGCGGCACGGTGCGGGCGCACAGCGCCGGCCCGGGCCAGGGCACGCGGGTGCGGGTGACCTTGCCGCTGGCCGAACCCGGGCCTGACGCCTTGCCTGCCGCGGACACGGCCGCAGTGGAATCCGTCGGCGCACCCGGCCTCGCCGTGCTGCTCGCGGACGACAACGTCGACGCGGCCGAGCTACTGGCGACGATCCTGCGGGCCGAGGGCCACGCCGTCGACGTGGCGTACGACGGCCTCGCCGCGATCGAACGCGCCGGCGCGGCGCCACCGCAGGCCATGGTGCTGGACATCGGCATGCCCGGCGCCAACGGCTACGAAGTCGCGCGCTGGGTGCGCGAACAGCCCTGGGGCGCCGGCGTGCTGCTCGTCGCCGTGACCGGCTGGGGCCACGTCCACGACGGCGACCGGCCGCAGCGTGCCGGGTTCGACGTGCGGTTGGTGAAGCCCATCGTCATCGAACAGTTGCTGGCTGCGCTGCGCGGGCACCGCGCCCTTTAATCAGTTGGCCGAGCACGGCTACGTCGCCCGAGGCGACCTGATTTCACGTGTCCAACGTGAGAAAGCGTAAATCCTCTACCCCTTGATACTGCGAACAAGTACCGAAGCCAGAAACCGTAACCGACTGCGCATTCGCTTTTGCGAATAAAACCAGGGCGAGTGTATTTCGTCCAGCCATAGTGGCGGTGTCGACGACGTAGTTGTAAGTGTCGTTGGTAAAGCAACCAGGAACATCGACGGACGTCCCCTGAATTTTTATGAACACGAGCGAGCCAAACAAGGGACCTTGTGCAACTTTCGTGATAGTGCCTTGAAAGGTACAAGGGCTACCTCGATGCGCAGGCGATAATGTTTCGCGCTCGTTGACGTGTCAAAATGGATACAGATGCTTACAGATTGATGGACTGCGGAAATTGCAGTCCAGCTACAATATACGTATCCATCTACTTGAGGAGCTTTGGATGATCCACCCATTGAAAAAACTGTTCGTCCACGCGACGATCACCGCGTTCGTGTTTGTCGGCTTCACCCAATCGGTGCAGGCCGCCATCGTCAGCACCGATCAGGTGGTTACGGCTGCAGCCGCCGAGCAAAATCGCGCGAAGGTAGCGGCAACGTTCGAACGCGCCGACGTACAGGCCGAACTGCAGAAAATGGGCGTCAGCACCGATGAAGCACGCGCCCGCGTTGCGGCAATGTCCGACGCCGAGGCCGCATCGGTCGCGAACAAGATCGATTCTCTGCCAGCCGGCGGCGACGGCATCGTCGGCGCGATCGTATTCCTTTTCGTGCTGCTGCTGGTGACGGACATCCTCGGTCTGACCAAGGTATTCCCATTCACCAGGTCGATGCATCGTTAATCCGGGACGATGATGCGCTCCCGGTTCTCCTGGTTGCCAGGGCTTGTCCTGACGCTGGTTCTGCTGACCGGGTGCGCGACACAAACCAGGGCGCTACTGTCCGCTCCGCATGCGGCGCTGCAGCGCCAGGTAGAATTAAGGAACACCCCTTTCATTGCGCAAGAGCGCTACCAGTGCGGACCTGCTGCGCTGGCCATGTCGCTGCGCGCGGCCGGGTTTGCCGTCGATGCCGATGCGCTGGTGCCGCAAGTCTACCTTCCGCAACGGCAGGGCAGCCTGCAAGTGGAAATGCTGGCTGCGGCGCGCCGCAACGGCGCCCTCAGCATGACGATTCCCCCTCGGCTTGACGCCTTGCTCACAGAACTTGCGGCCGGCAACCCGGTTCTGGTTCTGCAAAATCTCAGCCTGCCGATCAAGCCGATGTGGCACTACGCCGTGGCGATCGGCTACGACCTTGATCGCGGCGACATCATCCTGCGTTCCGGCCTCACCGAACGGATGGTGATGCCCATGTCCACCTTCGAACACACATGGGGCCGCAGCGGCTTTTGGGGCATGGTGACGCTGCCGCCCGGCCGCTTGCCGGCGACGGCAGTGGAAGCGGTGGCGGTCGATGCCGTGGTCGCTTTTGAAAAGAACAGCCCGCCCGCCGCCGCCCGTCAAACCTATGCACTTGCGGTACGGCGCTGGCCGGACAACCTGGCGCTGGAACTGGGGCTTGGAAACACGGCCTACGCCGCGGGCGACCGGGCAGCCGCCGCCGCGGCGTTTCAGCGGGCCAGCGAATTGCACCCCGACAGCGGGGCGGCTTTCAATAACCTCGCTGTGGCACTGTTGGACCTCGGCCAATTGCAGGATGCCCGCGCTGCGGCCGAAAGAGCCCTGGCCCTGGGTGGCCCATGGCGCAAGGCGGCACTTGATACGCTGGCGTCCATCGAGATTGCAGAGAAAAACCGTAGGCCCTGATTCGGTCGACGCGGCAGCGATAGACTGGCCGAACCAGCCGGAATGCTCCTGCCGCACCAAAACCGGGCGAATTGACGCGCATCTGGCTGGCACGCTTCTTGATTCGTCTATCCGTGTCGACACTCACGGAAGGCGGCCATGACAGACTTTTTCAACGAGATGACGGTCGGCGACTCCGGCGCCGTGCGCGAACACTACCGCGCATTCGACGCCTGGCTGCAGCGCCAGCCGCCCGAGCGGATCGAGCGCAAGCGCGCCGAGGCGGACCTCACGTTCCGCCGCGTCGGCATCACGTTCGCCGTCTATGGCGACGGCGCCGGCACGGAGCGCCTGATCCCGTTCGACACCATCCCGCGCATCATTCCGGCGCACGAATGGACGGCGCTGCAGGCCGGCCTCGTGCAGCGCGTGCAGGCGCTGAACATGTTCGTGCACGACATCTACCACGAACAGAACATCGTCCGCGCCGGCATCATCCCCGCGCAGCAGATCTACCAGAACGCCCAGTACCGCCCGGAGATGCAGGGCATCAGCGTGGCATCCGACATCTACGCGCACATCGCGGGCGTGGACATCGTCCGCGCCGGCAAGGGCGAGTTCTACGTCCTGGAAGACAATCTGCGGGTGCCGTCGGGCGTGTCGTACATGCTGGAAGACCGCAAGATGATGATGCGGCTGTTCCCCGAACTGTTCGCGCGCCACCGGATCGCGCCGGTCGAGCATTATCCCGACATGCTGCTGGAGAACCTGCGCTCGGTCGCGCCGACCGGCGTGCTGGATCCGACCATCGTCGTGATGACGCCGGGGATGTACAACTCCGCCTATTTCGAGCATGCGTTCCTCGCCCAGCAGATGGGCGTCGAACTGGTCGAGGGCAAGGACCTGTTCGTGGACGCGAACGCCGTCTACATGCGCACCATCCGCGGCCCGCGCCGCGTGGACGTGATCTACCGCCGGCTGGACGACGACTTCCTCGATCCCCTCGCCTTCCGCGCCGATTCGACGCTCGGCGTGCCCGGCCTCCTCTCAGTCTACCGCGCGGGCCGCGTGACGCTGGCGAATGCGATCGGCACCGGCGTCGCCGACGACAAGTCGATCTACCCGTACGTGCCGGACATGATCCGCTTCTACCTGGCGCAGGAACCGCTGCTGAACAACGTGCCCACGTGGCAGTGCCGGCGGCCGGAAGATCTGGCGTACACGCTGGATCACCTCGACCAGCTGGTGGTGAAGGAAGTGCACGGCGCCGGCGGCTACGGCATGCTGATCGGTCCCGCCTCGACGCGAGCGCAGATCGAGGACTTCCGCCGCCGCCTCATTGCGCGGCCGGATGGCTATATCGCGCAGCCCACGCTGGCCCTGTCGGCCTGCCCGACCTATGTCGAGAGCGGCATCGCGCCGCGCCACATCGACTTGCGGCCGTTCGTCCTGTCCGGCAAGACGGTGTCGATGGTGCCGGGGGGCCTCACGCGCGTCGCGCTGCAGGAAGGATCGCTGGTGGTGAACTCGTCGCAGGGCGGCGGCACCAAGGACACCTGGATACTGGAGGAATGATGCTGAGCCGCACCGCAGACCACTTGTACTGGATGGCGCGCTACACCGAGCGCGCCGAAAACACGGCGCGCATGCTCGACGTGGCCGTGCAGACGTCGATGCTGCCGCAGTCGGCACAGGACACCGAGCAGGCCTGGCGCGCCATCCTGGGCATCTCCGAGCTGCAGGACGCCTTCGACGCCCGCTACGCCGTGCTCGACGAAAGGAGCGTCATCGCGTTCATGGTGGGCGACCCCGCGAACCCGTCGTCGATCGTGTCGTGCCTCACGGCCGCGCGCGAGAACGCGCGCGCCGTGCGCGGCGTGCTCACGACCGAGGTCTGGGAAACGCAGAACGCGACGTGGATCGAGCTGCGCGACCGCCTGCGCCAGGGACTCGACGGCGTGGACCCCGGCGAATTCTTCGACTGGGTCAAGCACCGCTGCCACCTCGCGCGCGGCGTCACGCTCGGCACCATGCTGGACGACGAGGCGCTCGTCTTCATTCGCCTCGGCACCTTCCTGGAGCGCGCGGACAACACGGCGCGCCTGCTGGACGTGAAGTACCACGAGGCCGGCGCCGCCGCCACGCACGACGTGCTCACCCAGCGCGAGTTCTATTACTGGGCGGCGCTGCTGCGCTCCGTGGCCGGCTTCGAGATCTACCGCAAGGTCTACCGCGACTCCGTGACCCCATCGCGCGTGGCCGAACTCCTGATGCTGCGCGCCGACATGCCGCGCTCCCTGCTCGCCTGCATGGAACAGGTGCTCGCAAACCTGAAGGCCGTGCGCAACGGCGTCTCGGCCGGCACGGAGCGCCTGGCCGGCAAGATGCACGCGGACCTGCAGTTCGCGCGCATCGAGGACGTGCTGGCGGCCGGCATGGACGCGACGCTCGGCCGCTTCATGGAAAACATCTACGCGCTGGGCAATGGCATCAGCCGCGATTTCCTCGTTCCGCTGGGAGCCTGACATGCAACTGTCCATCCGCCACGAAACCCTGTATCGCTATACCCAATCGCAGGCCTACAGCATCGAGCAACTGCACCTGACGCCGCGCGCCGAACCGCAGCAGCAGGTGCTGTCGTGGCAGATCGCCACGCCCGGCCATTGCGCGGCCTATGTCGACGCCTATGGCAACGCCTCGCACATGCTCACGCTGAATGCGCCGCACGACGCCGTGCGCATCCTCGTCGAAGGCGTCATCGCCACGACGCCACTGCCCGGCGGCCGCCTGCAGGCGCACGACAGCCTGCCGCCGCTGATCTTCACGGTCCCGACCCGGCTGACGCAGCCCACGTCCATGCTGGCCGAAGTGGCCGCCGCCTGCCTGCCCGCCGCCCGCGCCGGCACGGACGACCTGCTGCGGCTCTCGGCGCATATCCGCACCACGGTCGCGTACCAGGCCGGCGCGACGCACGTCGCCAGCACGGCGGCCGAGGCGATGGTACTGGGCGCCGGCGTGTGCCAGGACCATGCCCACATCTTCCTTGCCTGCTGCCATGCGCGCGGCGTGCCGGCGCGCTACGTGTCGGGCTATATCGACCCGGGATCGACCGGCCACGCGGCCAGCCACGCCTGGGTAGACGCCTGGGCCGAGGACGACGACTTTACCGGCTGGATCAGCATCGACGTCACGCACGGCCGCCTGATGGACGAGGGCTACTGCCGCCTCGCGATCGGCCGCGACTACGAATCGGCGGCGCCGGTGCGCGGCATGCGGCGCGGCGGCGGCGACGAGACGATGCGCGTCGAGGCCCGGATCGTGCCCGTGCAGTGAGTGCCCATGCAATGAGCGGGGCGGCGTGTAGAATGCACCCTTTGCGTACTGACGGCGGAACGATTCGATGACATATTGTGTGGGCATGCGCCTCGATGCGGGCCTGGTGTTCCTGGCGGATTCGCGCACCAATGCGGGCGTCGACCAGGTCGGCACCTTCCGCAAACTGAGCGTGTTCGAGAACCCGGGCGAGCGCATGATGGTCATGATGACCTCGGGGAATCTGTCGATCTCGCAGGCGGTGCGCCAGATCGTGGCCAGCCACGTGGACGCCGACGGCACGACGATCTGGAAYGCGCCCGACATGTACGCGGCCGCGCGCATCGTCGGCGCGGCCGTGCGCACCGTGCACCGCCAGGAAGCGGCGCAGCTGGCGGAGCACGGCGTCGACTTCAACATCGGCATCGTGTTCGGCGGGCAGATCCGGGGCGAGCGTTGCCGCCTGTTCTACGTCTACTCGGCCGGCAACTTCATCGAGTCGCACGACGAGAACCCGTACTTCCAGATCGGCGAGGCCAAGTACGGCAAGCCGATCATCGACCGCGTGGTCACGCCGCGCACGTCGCTGGACGATGCCGCCAAGTGCGCGCTGGTCTCGATGGACTCCACGCTGCGCTCGAATATCTCGGTCGGCCTGCCGCTCGACCTGCTCGTGTACGAGGACGGCAGCCTGGCCGTCACCCGCTTCGTCACCATCGACGAGCACAACGACTACTTCAAGATGCTGCGCACCACGTGGGGCCAGAAGCTGAAGGCCGCGTTCGAGGGCATCGCACCGCCTGTCTGGGATATGGCTTCCGGCACGGCGGACAAGGCGGTGAACCTGCACAGCAGCCCCGTGCGCATGGCGCTGCCCCCTGACCTCGTGGCGGGCGAGCCGGGCCCGCCKCTGCAATCGGTGGCGGATCAACCCGCCCCGGCGGGCCAACACTGATCCGCCCCGCAGGATCCGTTCAATGTGCGGGCCCGGCAGCCCGTTGCAAGATTGCGATGACTTTTTCCTGGCCGCCGATATCGAGTTCGATATCGGTCATGTCGGTTAGTTGCGAAATTTATCCGCTAGCGTTACGAATCCGGTGCCTCCGACCGCACGTCCGAAGAAAATCGTCGAAATAACAAAGACTTGCGAAAACCGGGCGCAACCACGTCCCACGCCGCCTCCGCGCCTGTGCGCTTTTGACAATGCCGCCCGCCATGGCCTACATTGCCGGATCACAGAAAAAAAATACTCGACTACACATGCCCCAGCCCCTCACCCGCCGGCCGCGTCTCGCCGCCGCACTCGCCCTGTTGACCGCCATCGCCAGTCTCGGCGGCCCCGCCTGCGCCCAACAGGAAGCGCGTCCCGCCACCGGCCTGTCGACCATGACCTGGACGCCGGACAATGGCAACGGCACCTTCACGAATCCGCTGTTCTACGACGAGTTCTCGGATCCCGACCTGATCCGCGTGGGCGACTGGTTCTACCTGACCGGCACGACGATGCACGCGATGCCCGGCCTGCCCGTGCTGCGCTCGCGCGACCTTGTGAACTGGGAATTCCTCGGCTATGCCGTCGACAGGCTGGACTTCGGGCCCGCCTACCGCCTCGAAGACGGCAAGGAGGTCTACGGCCAGGGCATCTGGGCGCCGAGCCTGCGCTACCGGAACGGCACGTTCTACATCTTCAGCAATGTGAACGGCCGCGCCACGCAGATCTTCACGGCCACCGATCCGCGCGGGCCGTGGACGCGGCGCGAGATGAAGCGCAGCCTGCACGACCTGTCGGTGCTGTTCGACGACGACGGCAAGGCCTGGGTCGTGTGGGACCACCAGCGCATGCGCATCGCCCAGCTGACGGACGACCTGACCGACATCGTGCCGGACACCGAGAAGGTCTTGTTCGCGCAGGACGCCGGCATGGGCGAAGGGGCGCACCTCTACAAGATAGCCGGCAAGTACTACATTCTCTCCGCCAACTACGCGGGCGGCTTCCGCATGCCGGCCGCGCGCGCGGACAAGGTGGACGGTCCGTACGAAGTGAACCAGGCGATCAGCCGCGACGAGGACTTCGGCATGGCCCAGGGCTATCGCCTGAAGGACAACCGGACGCTGGGCACCGGGATCGTCCCGCCCGATCCGTCCGCGCGCAACGCGAACTCGCTGCACCAGGGCGGCATCGTGCTCACGCCGGCCGGCGAATGGTGGGGCTTCTCGATGCAGGACTTCAATTCGGTCGGCCGCCTGCTGAGTCTTTCCCCGATCACGTGGAAGGACGGCTGGCCGTACTTCGGCCTGCCCGGCAACCTGGGCCGCAATCCGCGCACGTGGGTCAAGCCGAAGACGGCCGCCCCCTCCCCGGTGACGGTTCCGTACACGCGCAGCGATGATTTTTCCGGTGCGGCGCTCAAGCCGGTATGGCAATGGAACCACGTGCCCGTCGACGGCCAGTGGTCGCTGACGGAGCGGCCCGGTTTCCTCCGCCTGCACGCACTGCCGGCCACGTCGTTCTGGCAGGCCCGCAACAGCCTGACGCAGCGCGCGATCGGCCCGCGCTCCTCGCCCACCGTGACGCTCGATGTGGCCGGCCTCGCCGCCGGCGACGTCGCCGGCCTCGCCCTGCTGAACCTCCCGTACGCCACGCTGGGCGTGGAAAAGACGCCCGCCGGACTGCAGGTCGCGCTGTACGACCAGGCGCGCGACCGCACCGCGCGCGTGCCGCTGCCGTCCGGCACCACGCGCGTCATGCTGCGCGCCGACTGCGACTTCCTCACGGAGCAGGCGCGCTTTTCCTGGTCGGTGGACGGCAAGGAATTCACGCCGATCGGCGCCCCGTTCACGATGGTGTTCCAGCTGAAGACGTTCCAGGGCGTGCGCTATGCGCTGTTCAACTACAACCAGGACGGCAAGCCGGGCGGCCATGCGGACTTCGACAGCATCGACGTCTACCAGCCGGATCCGCACGGCCTGATGCGCGCGATCCCGGTCGGCCGGCGCATCCGGCTGGCCGGGTGGAAGACGGGTGCCGCGTTTGCGCCGGGCGGCGGCGCGGCAGCGCCGTTTGCCGTCAAGGACATGGGACTGGGACGCGTGGCGCTGAAGTCCGGCGCGGCGTGGGTGAGYGTCGATGCCGGCGGCGGCGTCGCCCTGCGCAACGGGCAACCGGGGCTGGCCGAGAGCTTCCAGTGGATCGAGACGCCGACGGGGGAACTCGTGCTGATGTCGCTGCGCACGAACCGCTTCCTGCGCGTCGATCCGGCCACGCATGCGATCCGCGCCGACAGCCCGGGACCGGTGCCGGACGGTAGCGACGGCGTACGCTTGACCTGGTCCGCGGACCGGTAGGGTGGACGGCTCCGCCGTCCACGGGTCAGCACCGCCCGCATTCCGTCGACGTCCAGGCAGGTCGAACGCGTGGACGTGCTTACCAGATGTTCGTGATATAGATAAAAAAGGGGCGGCCGTGTGCGCGGCCGCCCCGAAAACACCGGACCGGCGGCAGCCGGGCCGGGGAGACGCGAACGTCAGAACGCCGTGCGCAACGACATGGTGTAGCTGCGGCCCGGCGCGTTCTCGTCGAAGATCGCGTTGGTGAACTGCGTGTAGTTCTGGCTCTTCGCGTTGTTCACGTTCCAGACGCTCAGCGTCAGGTCCGTGTTGTAGCGGAAGCCGAACAGTTTTTGCAGGTTCAGGCCGGCGGACATGTCCACCTGCGAGCGCGAGGTCGAGTACGCATACATGCCCGCGCCCAGTCCCGTGCCGGTATTGCTGATCAGGCTGGACGTGTACTGGCGCGACACGCGCAGGTTCAGGCCATTGCGCTCGTAGTAGACCGTCAGGTTGTTGGTGCGCGGCGGCACGCCGGCGACCGGCGGCGCGTTCTTCACTTCATCCGTCTGCTTCGTGTACGTGTAGTTCCCCGTGAAGCCGAAGCCCTTGACCGGCAACATGTCCAGCGGCTGCTGCCACGTGAATTCCAGGCCGCGTACCTTCAGCTTGGTGTCGATGTTGTACGGTTCGCTGATGATCACGTGCTTCTGTTCGCGTCCACCCGCGGCATCCACCGCGGCCTGCTGCGCACTCGTCAGTCCCACCGTGCCGTAGATCTGGTCCAGCTGCGCCAGGGTGTAGTCGACGTAGCGCACGCCCGGACGGCTGACGATGTCCTTGGCGAAGCCCGACAGCGCCACGTAGCCCTCGCGGCTGAAATACCATTCCAGGCCCAGGTCGAGATTGTTGGCCTTGAAGGGTTTCAGGTTCGGGTTCGAGATGCTGCCCTGGTTCACACCCTGGTCGCCGATGAACAACTGGGTCTGGTGCAGGTCGGCCGGGTTGGCGCGGGTCAGCGACTTGGACCCGGAGACGCGCGCGATCAGGTCGTGCAGGATGTTGTACGACAGGTTGAACGACGGCAGGATGTTGTGGTACTTCGTCGTCTCGTACGCCCACGTCTGCTGGTTCAGGTAGCGGCCGCCGTTGCCCAGGTTCTGGGCGGCGTTGCGCGGATCGGCCACGCTTTGCGGTGCGCCGATCGTCTGCTCGGTCTCGGCATAGCGCACGCCGGCGTTGTAGCGCAGCGTGCGGCCAAACACGGGCACCTTGCCGTTCGTCTCGACATAGAACGCCTTGACCTTTTCGCGCAGGTAGCCGCCGCCGGTGGTCGGCACGTCCGTGATGTGGTCGCGGAAGTACTGGTAGTTCGTGTCCTTCGCAAACCTGTCCCAGTCGATCGTGATGAAGCCGTGGTCGCTCGCGTGCACGTACTTGGCCAGGTCGGCGTTGGTCACGGCCGAACCCAGGTAGACGAGCTGGTTCGTCGCGCCGGCCGTCGCCCCCGTGCCATAGCCCGGATACGCGGTCGATGCGACGGGACCCGGCTGGGAGCGGCCGTCGCACGTTCCCTGCAGCGCGGTGTTCGGCGCGAAGAACGGGTAGCTGACGTTGTTCCCGCAGGTGAGGTTCATCCACGCGTCGGCGTTGTTGTAGTCCGTGTAACGGCGCGTGATGTCGTCGAACGAACCGCCGACCTTGATCGCGAACGCATCGTCGCCCCAGTTGGCGTTCAGGCGCGTGCCCCTGGTCGTATTGCGGCGCTGGTACAGGTCCGTGCGCAGGCCGGACAGGCCCTGCCCGGCCTGGTACCAGCCGAATGCGCTGGGGTCGTTGATGTCGACGTTGCTCGTCATGACCGGGGTCTTGCCGGGCTGCGTATTGTTGTAGTTGATGACGGTGGACGCCGATTGCGTCGCCACCAGCACGGACGGCATGTCGCGGTAGAACTCGCTGTCCGTGTAGTTGAAGTGGCCGTCGATCGTCAGTCTGTCGGTCGGGCGGTATTCGAAGCCCGGGTTGATGCTGCGGAAGTGCGTGTTCTCCTTCATCGGCCGGAATTCGAGGCCCCAGAACGTGTTCGCGAGCGTCGCCTTCGTGATCGTGCAATAGCTGGAGCAGTCGCTGCGGTCGAATTCCATGCCGATCGGGATCGGCGTGTTGGCGCGCATGCCCGCCGCCATGTCTTCCTGCATCATCTTGTTGCCCTTCTGGGCGAACAGCGTGTCGAGGTAGATCTCCCACTGGTCGTTCGGTTGCCACTGGAAGCTGAGCACTTCGCCGCGGCGCCGGCGCTCGCCGGAATAGACCAGGTAACGCGGCAGGCGGCCCATCAGGCCGTTGTCGATCTGCTGGATCGTCGCGCCGGGGTTCAGCCCCAGCAGCATGGCGCGGTCGATCGGGGCGCCCGGCGTCAGCAGGGATTGCGCGTAAGCGGGCAGCGCGCTCAACGGCATGCCGGCCGGCACCGTGGCCGGGCTGTTGAAATAGTCGCCCGGCAGCGATGCCGGATCCGACGCATTGCGCTGGTTCGCGTTCAGGCGGAAGGTGCGCATGTCGACGGTCTGGAACACGTCCGTGTGGTATTTCGTATTTCCCCAGGCGAAGCCGGCCAGCGCGCCCACCTTGCCGAACCGGGTATCCCATGTATTGCTGACGAGGCCCGACCCGGTATTGCCCCACTTGCCGTCCTTGTCGCGGTAATTGCCGCTGGCCGTGAAGGCCGAGCGGAACCCGGCCTTGTCGAACGGACGCACGCTGCGCATGTTGACGGTGCCGGCCACGCCGCCTTCGCTGATGTCCGCCTGCTGGCTCTTGTACACGGTCGCGCTGCGGAACAGTTCGGACGGCAGGAAATCCATGTCCACTTCGCGGTTCGCGCTGATGTTGCCGCCCCAGCTGCCGGCCGACGCCGACGCCATCGGCGCCCCATTCAGCAGTACGCGCGTGAATGCCGGTCCCATGCCGCGGATCGAAATGTTCATGCCTTCGCCGTCGATGGCGGCACGCGTGACCGTCACGCCCGGCACGCGCGACAGCGCGTCCGCGATGTTCGGGTCGGGGAATTTGCCCATGTCTTCCGAGAACACGGTGTCGGTGAGGCCGTTGTTCTCTCGCTTTTCGTTGGCCGACAGCGCCAGCGAGCTGCGGTAGCCCGTGACGGTGACGGTGGGTCCGGGTGCCGGTGGTGCGGCCGATGTGGCGGTCTCCTGCGCCCATGCGCTGGACACGAGTCCGGCCAGGATGGTCATTGCGTAAATCTCGCGGCAATAGGGTGCCCTGCGCCGTGCGGCGCGATTCCAGTGTTGCTTCATGTGCTCCTCTCGTTGTTATTCTCGGGGCCTGGTTGGCCTCTTACGAACCCTGCGCGTACTGTGCGCCAGGGCGGTGCGCCGGTCGGCCGGCGGTGCGCTGTCGTGAGCTGCTCCTCCTTGTCTGCAGGTGATCGAATACTGTCCCAGTGTCGCCTAACATGGATGTCGAGCGCTAACATTTGTACATATGGGACAACCCTTGTCCGGGCCGTGGGTCAAACTTACCCGTAACGGGTCGACTTGCTCCGTGCAAACGGCCTTTCAAGTACGACGTCTGACAAGGATGTAACATACTTGAGTAAATATCATTGGACCAATAAATTGTTTATCGACATTGATACCGGAAACGATATTGCTTCATGCACGGGGAATCCGAGCGCCGCGCGTCGTTGCTTATCGCTACCACAAAATCGATGTTAGACATGTTATGCGATAACATCAAGTAGGACATCATACGTCTTGCACGACACCGCGCGAACCGGAGGGGCCGCGATGCCGCGCTGTCCGGCGCGGGCGAACCCGGCATTTCATGTCCGACTGTGTCAAGACCCGCCGCCGACACAATCCCCGGGTTTCCCGACATGCAACGGACAAGCCCCGGACACACCCGGGTGAAATCATGACGTTCATCGACGAATCGCGTCGACGCCATCGAAAGAGAGACCGACATGAAGACCACCCACACCGCCCTCGCCGCCGCGCTGGCCCTGACCCTGTGCGCCGGCGCCCATGCCGCCGACGACAGGAAGCCGACCGAGAAATGCTTTGGCGTGGCCAAGGC
>NZ_JBFUDR010000158.1:0-13943 GCF_056404615.1 Massilia sp. P2_C2
ACCGACCCCGGTCGTCGAGACGCCGCCGGCGCCGGTCACGCCGCCGCCGCCCCCGCCCCCGCCGCCGCCGCCGGCCCGCTTCGAGAAGGTCACCCTGTCGGCCAGCGAACTGTTCGGGTTCGACAGCGCAACCCTCAACATGCCGCAGCCGAAGCTGGACGACATCGCAGCCGCGCTGCAGGCCGACCCGTCGATCACGGACGTGGACGTCACGGGCTACACCGACCGCCTGGGTTCGCCCAAATACAACCTGAAGCTGTCGGAGCGCCGCGCCAACGCCGTGCGTACCTACCTGATCGGCAAGGGCGTCGCCGCCAACCGCCTGAAGGCCCATGGCAAGGGCGAGCAGAACCCGGTCGTGACCGACTGCCACCAGAAGAAACGCAAGGAGCTGATCGAGTGCCTGGCACCGAACCGCCGCGTGGAAGTGGAACCGATCACGATCGAGCGCCGCGTGCAATAACGCGACACGGCCGGCCCCATGCGCCGGCCGTCGATCGTACAGGTTGGGCGTAGGCCCGTGAACGCGCCTTCGGGCGCGTTCGTTCTTTTGGAGGTTAGCGATGGCAGTACAAAACTGGATCCCGTTTTCCCGCCAGGTCGTCCACGTGATGCGTTGCGCCGTGACCGAATGGCTGGGCCACCGGGCGTCGAGCAAAGGCGCCGCCCTCGCCTTCTACACCCTGTTCTCGCTGGCGCCCATCCTCGTGCTCGTCATTGCGATCGCAGGCTTCTTCTACGGCGTCGATGCCGCCCAGGGCCAGTTGCTCGACGAATTGCGCGGCCTCGTCGGCAAGCAGGGCGCGGAAACCATCCAGGCGATCCTGGCCGGCGCCCGCAACAAGGAAAGCGGCAAGCTGGCGACGATCATCGCCACCGTGCTGCTACTGGTCGGCGCGACGAGCGCGTTCGCYGAACTGAAGGACAGCCTGGACGAAATCTGGGACGTGCCGCCGCCGACGGACGCCACCTGGTGGGATACCGTCCGCACCCGTTTGTTGTCGTTCGGCCTGATCCTCACGCTCGGCCTGCTGCTGATGTTCACGCTGGTCGTGTCCGCTGCCCTCTCGCTGCTGGAGAAATACCTGGGCGGCATGTGGCATTCGGCCACGATCATCCTGGGCTGGGTGGCCTCCGGCATCAGCTTCCTCGTCATCGCCGTGATGTTCGGCGCCATCTACAAGCTGCTGCCCCGGGTCAAGCTGTCGTGGCACGACGTGACCATCGGCGCCCTCGGCACCGCCATCATGTTCACGCTGGGCAAATTCGCAATCGGGCTGTACATCGGTAACAGCGGCACGGCCAGCAGCTTCGGCGCGGCCGGTTCGTTGATCGCATTGCTGCTGTGGGTGTATTACTCGGCGCAGATCTTCTTCCTGGGCGCGGAATTCGCCCGGCAGTATGCCTTGCAGATGGGCAGCCTGCACGACAAGGAAGCGGCAGCCGGTGTGCACAAACCCGGCGGGCCGGCATCGAGCCCATCGCCCACGCGCTGACACGCGCAGCGCGGCGCCCGGCCGCCGCGCCGCCTTCATTCGCCGAGCAATTCGGCGATGATTTCCATGCCCTCCACGCGTTCGGCCACGACCTTGATCACGACCACGACCGGCACGCCGAGCAGCAAACCCCACATGCCCCACAGCCAGCCCCAGAACAACAGGCTGACGAAGACGGCGGCCGGGTTCATCTTGGCGATCTTGCCCGTCATCCAGGTTGTGACGACCATGCCGACGAGCGTCGCGATCGCGAGCGACGCGCCCGCCACGAGAATGACCATGCGCAGCGATTCGAACTGCAGGAAAGCGACGAGGCCCGTGGCCGACGTGATGAGCAGCGGGCCGAAGTAAGGCATGACGTGGGCGACACCGGCGAAGATTGCCCAGGCGCCCGCGTTTTCCAGGCCGATGAAGCGCAGTGCAATCCACATCAGCAGGGCCAGCAGGACGTTCGTCACGAGCAGCATGAACATATAGTTCTGGATGGACGTGTTGATGTCCTCGAGGATGTGTACCGTCACCTTCTTCTGCGTCAGCGACGGCCCCGTCAGCTTGACGAGCTTGCGCTTGAACGTGTCGCCCGCCAGCAGCAGGAAGAACACGAGGAACACGACCATCGCGGCCTGCGAAATGAAGCTGGCCAGGCCGACGGACCCGGCCAGCAGCCAGTCCATGACGCGGAAATTGCTGGCGCCGGGTGTCTGCGCGGCAGCCGGCACGGGTGCGCGGCGCGCCGCCGCGGCGCGCTTCTCGGCGCCCGCGTTGGCGGCGGCCTGTTCGATCTCCGCCGCGGCGGCCTGCACCTGCTGGATCGTCGACGGACCGTCCGACGCATCCATGAGCATGCGCGTGACCTTGTGCGTCAACGTGGGCAACTCGTCGACGATGTTGAGGAATTCGCCCTGCACGCGGTGGGCCGTGAGGGCCATGCCGACGAGGATCAGGCCCGTGACGAGCGTGGCACCGATGGCGCGCCGGATGTGCCAGCGCTCCAGCCAGCGCACGACGGGGCTCAGGGTGTAGGCGATGAAGATGCCGAGCAGCAGCGGCACGAAGAAATTCTTGGCCCACTGGAGGCCGAAAATGAAGGCGAYGGTCGCGATCACGCCCAGCGTGACGCCGCGTACATTCACATGGACGGGCAGGCGCAGGTCGCCGTGCTCGGCGCCCAGTTCCTCGCCGGTCGGCGCCCCGGCATCGTTCACGAGGCCCGCTTCGCGCGCTGCCTGTTCCGTGCCCGCCTCCGCCACGGTCGTGACGATGGGTTCGATTGCCTCGGGCGTAGCGGGGGCGGATTTGGCGAGCTGCATGATACCTGCCTGAAAAAAACAGCCGGGCCCGGGCACCTGTCGGTCGGCTTCCCGCCCGACAGGTGCCGCGTGACACGGCGATCACGACAACCTTCGGGGCCGGCCA
The DNA here is from genome assembly GCF_056404615.1 of Massilia sp. P2_C2. Classification (NCBI taxonomy): domain Bacteria; kingdom Pseudomonadati; phylum Pseudomonadota; class Betaproteobacteria; order Burkholderiales; family Oxalobacteraceae; genus Massilia; species Massilia sp. P2_C2. The sequence goes on from NZ_JBFUDR010000158.1 coordinate 2,913, forward strand.
TCACGCAGGCCGCCCCAACGGCTTCATTTTACGCGGATGTCGTTCTTGACCGACGCCACACCTTTCACGCCGCGGGCCACGTCGGCAGCCTTTTGCGCATCCTGCGGCTGGGCCACGAAGCCCGACAGCTGCACGTCGCCCTTGTAGGTTTCGACATTGATCTCGGTGGCTTTCAGGGTCGGCTCATTGAAGATCGCGGCCTTGACCTTCGCCGTGATGGCGGCGTCATCGATGTATTCGCCGGTGCTCTCCTTGGTCGGGGACGACGAGCAGCCCACGACGGTGAAAGCGACGGTAGCGGTGAAGATGGCGGTGGCGATGCGTTTGGTGACGTTCATGATGAACTCCTCGTTAGTGGTGGTACTGGTTGTGCTCTGCGAGAGCGGGGGTGCGGTGTCATCCGCTTATCTTTGTCCGACTACTTCGCGAACTCGGCCTTCGCGGCCGAGAGGCATTGATCCTTCGCGGCGCCGGCAAAGGCGTCGCATTTCTCCCGGGCCACGCGCCAGGCCGCGTCCAGCTTGTCCTCGCGCGCTTCGTTGCGCGCCTCGATCGACTTCTGGTCAGCCTTCGCGTCGGCCTGGGCCGCGACGTAGCGGGCCTTGGCCTGTTCCTTGCACACGTCCCTGTCGTTGCCCGTGAGCCCGGCGCAGCGGGCCTTGTCGAGGTCGTAGTTGCTTGACGCGATGCGCATGCGCGCCCGGGTATAGGCCTTCAGCGTGTCCTCGTATTTCGCGCGGGCTTCTTCATCGGCGCGCACGCGTGCGGCTTTCGCTTCGAGTACGCAGACGTCTTTCGGATTGCCCGTGATGGCGTCGCAACGGGCACGCGCGTTCTTGTAGTCGGCCGCTGCGGCGTCGCGCGCTTGCTGGTAGGCCAGCTTGGCTTCAGGCGTCGCCGCGCGGACATGGCCGGCAGCCCACAGCAGTGCCGCGCCCAACAACAGGATCAGGTGTGGTGTGCGCATGTCTTGTTCTCCTTGTAGCCACTGAGCGATGTTCCTGTTGACGTTGTACTCTGCTGTACCGACGATTTCTGTTCGCTGCCGAACACAGAAAAAACAGATGACGAAAAAGCATCGTTTTATGGCGGACAGTAGGGTGCGTCAGCGCACAGACCCGATACGGATGACTGCGTAATCTAGTCCTACATTTTTGCCAGGAGAACAAGTCATGAAAGCTACTCGTACCCTTGCCGCCCTCGTCGCGGCCAGTGCGCTCCTCGGTGGCTGCGCCAGCAACTCGCCCCAGCCCAGCTACGCCAATGACGGCTACCGCAGCGGCTATGACAACACGGCGTCGGCCGGCTACGGCACGATCGAATCGATCCAGGTGACCAGCGGCGAAGGCCGCACGAGCGGCGCCGGCGCAGTCGTCGGCGGCCTCGTCGGTGCGCTGGCCGGCAACCAGGTCGGCAGCGGCGGCGGTCGTACCGCGGCAACCGTGGCAGGCGGCGTGGCCGGCGCGGCGATCGGCAACAGCGTGGAGGCGAACCGTAATGCCGGCGCCCAGCAGATGTACGCGGTCAATATCCGCCTCGACAATGGTGAATACCGGACCGTCGTCCAGGACAATGTGTATGACTTGCGCGTGGGCAACCGCGTGCGCATCGTCGACGGTCGCGTCTATCGCTATTGACCGGCACCGGGGCAGGCGCGGCACGGCAGACGCCGCGCCCTGCCCCGGCTGCTTTCGCTATTCGCAGCCGGCGCATGCCGGCTTTTTTCATGGATGGAAAAGTTTGCGCGCAAAAAAAGACGGCGTCCAATCGTAGATTGCGACGCCGCTCAAGCCCCACCATATTCGTGAATGGCGCAATCCGGCGTGCGGACCGCGCCTGATGACAATCGTGTAGTGCCTGTTTGCATCGTTTGCGGCGCCGGCTTGCGCCAACGCCGCCGCTAAACCCTAGTATGCCACTTGCTGCGCGCGTTTGCGCTGCAAGTACCAACCGAGCGCGCCCAGGATGACGGCGGCGCCCAGTGCCGGTTTGCCGAGCCTGCGCTTGCGGATAAAGCCTAGCACGGTCAGGGCATATGGGGCCAGCACCGATACGCTCGTGCCGGTCGGCTTGAGCAGCGCGTCGGCGCGGGTACGCAGCACCCAGGTCGCGTGGTCGAGCACCGAGTGGAACATGACTTCGGGCTTGGCCGCGTGCTTGATCTGGGCACGGGCATGGACGACACCCGAGCGGTAGAACTCGGCGTCGCGCAACAGGGCGCGCTTGCGCTCTTCATGGGAGCCATGCGGGTGATGGCCGATCATCTTGTCCATATCGTGTTCTCCTCCGATTTACATGAGCATGTCACGGTCGTTGCGCAATTCCTTCATGGTCTCGGGGAACGCCAGCTTGCCCTGCTTGAGCAGCGAAAGTCCCTTCATCACGAGGATCAGCGTGAGGACGGCGAACACGGCGAACATGACGAGCAGGATCTTCCAGCCCATTTCTTCCCAGGCCAGCGCCACGATCGTGGCGGTGCCATAAGCCAGCGCGAACCATGTGGCCAGGGCCGCCAGCGCGAAGATGGCGACGAGTTCGATCACGTGGTTGCGCACTTCCGTCAGTTCGAGCGCGGCGAGTTCCACGCGCGACACCACGAGCCCGAACAGGTTCTTTGCCAGGCCCGTGATCCCACCCATGAGGCCGGGGCTATGCACGACGGTTTCGTTGTTATCCATGGCTGCCCCCGCGCGGATTTATTTGCGGCCCAGAATGACACCCAGCAGCAGGCCGACACCGGCTGCCACGGCCACCGTGCGCCATGGGTTGTCCTTGACATAGACATCGGCCGTGCGCGCCAGTTCCTTGCCCCTGACCATGGCTTGATCCTGGACCTTGCCGGCCTTGCCCAGCGCCTGGTCCAGCAGTTCCATGCCGCGCTCGCGCAGCTCGTCGGCCTTGTTGCCGGTAAGGGCGGCGGCGGCGCTCAGCAGCGACTGGGCATCGCGGACCAGCGCTTTCATGTCGGTGCCGGTGTCGCGGGCGGAACCGTTGACGGACGATGCGCTGCCGTTGGCGCGGCTGAAGGTGTCTAGCATGATGTGCTCCTTGTCTTTGTAGTGGTTGGTGGGTGAACCRTTCAGGCCAGCAGGTCGCGCATGTCGTCGGCGTGCTCTTCCTCGGTGGCCAGGATCTCGATCAGCATGTTCTTCGTGGTCGGATCCTTGTCGCCGATGGCCTGAATCATCTGGCGGTAGGATTCGATCGCCACGCGCTCGGCGATCAGGTCGGCGCGGATCATCGCCTGCACGTCGTCCGAATCGTCGTACTCGGCATGGCTGCGCTGGGTCAGCGTGGCCGGGTTGAAGTTCGGCGAACCGTTCAACTGCACGATGCGCTCGGCGATGCGGTCGGCATGGTCCTGCTCCTGCTGTGCATGCTCGAGGAACTCGGCCTTGATGTGGCCCGTGTTCGGGCCGCTGACCGTGAAGTAGTGGCGCTTGTAACGCAGCACGCACAGCAGTTCCGTCGCCAGCGCCGCGTTGAGCATGGCGACGACGGCTTCGCGGTCGGCCGCGTAGCCTTCGGTCACGGCGCCGTCTTCGAGGTTCGCCGCCGCGCGGCGGATTTCCGCGATGTCGAAGCCGTGCGCCAGGTTGGATGCGTTCTGTTCCATGAATCTTTCCTCTTCCAGTGGGGTTCAATGTTCAGCGCTGCGCCGCGCGTGGCGGGATCGTCGCGCCCGCATTCGACAGCACGATCTCCACGCGGCGGTTCAGCTGGCGGTTCGAGGCCGTGTCGTTCGACGCGACCGGGAACGCCTCGCCATAGCCGCGCATGCCGATGCGCTCGCGCGGCACGCCGAGGCTGACCAGGGCTTGCGCCACGGACGCGGCGCGGCGCTCGGACAAGTCCTTGTTGTGGGCCGCGCTGCCCGTGCTGTCGGTAAATCCTTCGACCATGACCGTGCGGTCGGGGTTCTGCATCATGACCTCGGCCAGCTTGCGCGCGGTCGCCATGCCGTTCGCGTTCAGTTCCGCGCGATCGGTGGCGAACAGCACGTCACCGATCGTGACGACCATGCCGCGTTCCGTCTTTTGCGCATGCAGWTCGACGAGCAGCGCTTCGAGGCGCGTTGCGCGCTCGGCCTGCTGGGCGGCCTGTTGCTGGGCCGCGGCGGCCTGGGCCTGGGCATCCTGGGCCTGCTGTTGCGCGGCGGCGGCCTGGGCCTGGGCAGATTGCGCGTCACGCCTGGCGCGGTCGGCCTCGGCGGTGCGGGCTTCCAGCTGGACACGGTCGCGTTCGCGGGAGGCATTGGCGACCTCGGCCTCGGCGGACTTCGCCTTTGCCACTTCCTGGGCGGTGGCGATGCGCTGCTTGGCGACATAGGCCAGGCGGTCGATCGCGTCCAGGCTTTCGCGCTTGGCGGCGGCCTGGTTGGCGCGGTCGAGCGCCTCGCTGGCCTGCCTGAATTCCATCGGGGCGTATGTCGCGACCTGCGGATTGTTGTTGGCCGCCACGAAGTCGGCCCGCGCTTCATCCAGCGTGGGCGTCGTGGTCGGCACGGTGCTGCACGCTGCCAGCGCAACGGTGCCGGCAATTACGATAGCCTTCAGGAAGTTCATTTTCATGATGATCCTTTCTGCGTATGAATGCGCGGGGCGGTGCCCGCCTTACTGTTGCTGCGGCTGGTCGGAATTGGCGCGGTCGACTTCCTGGCGCAGCACGCGCAGGTCTTCGTTGAGGGCGTCGGCGGCGGCCGTGGCCTTGGCCGAATTGGCCTTGCTCTGCGCCAGCCTGGCGTCGGCCTGGGCCTGGATCGCCAGTTCGCGCGCCGTCCTGTAATCCTTGGCCGCGAGCGCCTGGTTGGCGCGCATCATCTTGTCGCGCGCAGCGGTGATCTCGGCGGGCGCCAGCTCGGGCGCGCCGGCCGACACGGCGTTTTCGACGGCGTTATGCGAAACCGCGACGGCAGCCGTGGCCGGGGTCTTTTCGGGGCTGGCGCATGCGGCCAGCGAAAGTACCGCGGCAGCTGCGCCGACCCGCAACAGCAGGTTCATCGATTTCGTATTCATCCTGCGACTCCTGTGGTTGGGTGTTGGTAACGTTATAAGCCTTTCACCCGACGAGATCGGTTCGCTGGCGCACATAGACGCCGTCCCACCCGCTCAGCGGCCGGACCAGGGTGCGGCACCGCACATTGACGGGCTGGCCTTTACGTTAATCTGCCCTCAACCCATCCCACCAGAAGACCAGAAGGAAGGCCATGACAGCCCAACAGCCCACACAGGCCGCGCACCTGGCGCGCCCGGTCAAGATCACGCTCGGCATCGTCGGCGTCCTGGTGACGATCCCCGTCATCGCCATCATCATCCTGCTCACGTTCGACTGGAACCGCGTCAAGCCCTGGCTCAACGACAAGGTCAGCGATGCCATCGACCGCCCGTTCGCCATCCGCGGCAATCTTGCCGTGCACTGGGAACAGCCGTCGAAGAGCATGCCGAAAGGCCAGCGCACCTGGCGCGACTACATCCCGTGGCCACATTTGTACGCGGACGACGTCCACGTCRGCAATCCGGCCGGCCTGCCGCAGCGCGACATGGCGAACGTGCGCCAGTTCTCGTTCTCGCTCGATCCGTTCGGCCTGCTGGGCCACCGCATCCACGTGCCCGTGCTGCGCTTCGACGGACCGCAGGCCGAGCTGCTGCGCACGGACGAGACGCACTACAACTGGGCCTACAAGCCGGAAGAAAAGAAATCGAAGTGGACGCTGGACCTCGAACGCGTCGTGCTGAACAAGGGCACCGTGCACATGATCGACGCCGTGACCAAGGCCGACGTGACGGCCGACATCGAGACGATCCCGAACGATCCGACCTATGGCATCGCGTGGAAGCTGCGCGGCGAATACAATGGCGCGCCCGTGGGCGGCGGCGGCAAGGCGGGCGCCGTGCTGTCGCTGAAGAACCAGGACGAGCCCTTCCCCATCCTGGCCGACATGCATTCGGCCAACACGCGCATCGCCGTCGAGGGGACGGTCACGCGGCCCGCGCACCTGGCCGGCATCGACCTGAAGCTGACCCTGGCGGCGCCGTCGATGGCGCGCCTGTATCCGTTCACCGGCGTACTGCTGCCCGAGACGCCCGCATTCTCGACCGAGGGCCACCTGACGGGCGAGCTGGGCCAGAACAAGAGCCACTGGGTCTACGACAAGTTCAAGGGCAAGGTGGGCCAGTCCGACATCGCGGGTCACCTCGAATTCGCGACGGGCAAGCCGCGCAACAAGCTGACCGGCAGCATCGTGTCGCACCAGTTGCGCTTCGTCGACCTGGGCCCGCTGATCGGCGCGGACTCCAACGCGAGCAAGCGCGCGCGCGGCGTCGACGCCGTGCAGCCGGAAGGCAAGGCGCTGCCCGTCGAGAAATTCCATACGGAGCGCTGGAAGGTGCTGGATGCCGACGTGCGCTTCACGGCCGACCGCATCGTCAAGGACAAGGACCTGCCGATCAGCAAGCTGCAAAGCCATGTCGTGATGAACGATGGCGTGCTGACCTTGCAGCCGCTCGATTTCGTGCTGGCCGGCGGTGACGTCAACTCGAACATCAAGCTGGACGGCAGCAATGCCAAACAGCCGATCAAGGCGACGGCCGACGTCAAGGCACGCAACATCCATATCAAGGAATTGTTCCCGCAGATCGAAAAGATGCAGGCGACGGTCGGCTCGATCTATGGCGAAGCCAAGCTGACCGCGACGGGCGATTCCGTCGGCGCCATGCTGGCCGACGCCAATGGCGAAGTGAAGGGCCTCATCAGCCAGGGCGTCGTCAGCAAGCTGCTGCTGGAGGAAGCCGGCCTGAATGTCGGCAACGTCATCATCACGAAGCTGTTCGGCGACAAGGAGGTCAAGCTGAACTGCCTCGCCGCCGACCTCGGCGTGACGGATGGCGTGGCCCGCACCCGCACCTTCGTGCTCGACACGGAAGAGGCCATCGTCGACATCAATGGCTGGGTGAATATGTCGACCGAACGGCTGGACTTGCGCATCAAACCGGAAACAAAGGCGTTGCGCCTGTTCACGTTGCGCACGCCGTTCTTCGTGCGCGGCACGTTCAAGCATCCCGACCTGTCGCTCGACAAGAAAGTGCTGGCGCTGAAAGGCGGCGCGGCCGCCGCGCTGGCCGTCGTCGCGGCCCCGGCCGCGGCCCTGCTGCCGCTGATCAACACGGGACCGGGCAAGGACAGCCCGTGCAATGCGCTGCTCGCACGGGCGGGCGCGAAGCCGGTCGCGCCGCCGCCGGGGCAAAGCGCCAAGCGTTGATCCGTATGGATGACGACGATGTGCAACACTGCGGTGACGTGCACGACAGTGTGTTATTTGTCGTACAGACCATTATGCGATGGACATCGTATTCTGGCGCCATGGTAAGGCCGGCGGCGTTCTCGAACACCAGGCCGGCATCGCGAGAAAGCAGGACGGTCAATGGAACGATTCGGTAACGGCAAGGTTCGGGCAGCGGCATCGGTGATGGCACTGCTGGCGGGACTGGCGCTGTGCGGGATTGCGGGCTGCGCGACGGGAGAACCGGCGGCGACCCGGCAGACCGACGACGCCGCCATCACGGCCGGCGTGCAGGCTGCCCTCCTCCGCGATGCCAGCCTCAAGGCGAGCGAGATCGCCGTCGACACGGACCAGGGTGTCGTCCGGCTGAGCGGATTCGTCGGCTCGGCGGACGACGTCGCGGCAGCGGCAGCGGCCGCACGCACCGTGAAGGGCGTCAGGTCGGTCAGGAACGAGCTGCGCCTGAAGTGATCGTTGGAACCGTGAAGAAGCGTAAGCAACCCACCGAAAAGGAGAGCACCATGAAAACCATCAAACACATCATCGTGACCGCATCGCTGGCAACCGTGGCACTGGGCCTCACCGGCTGCGCCGGCATGTCGCAGCAGGACAAGAACACCGCGATCGGCGCCGGCGCCGGTGCCGTGCTGGGCGGCGCACTGACGGGCGGCAGCGCCGCCGGCACCGTGGGTGGCGCTGCCGTGGGCGGTGTGATCGGCAATCAGGTCAAGTCGACGCACTGATCGCGCCTGACCGGCGCGCAAACAAAGACGCCCCGCATGCCGGGGCGTTTTTACATGCACTCCAACGACAGCTGTAGGGTGGGCCCCCCTGTGCCCACGCGAACGCCAACGTGAACGCAAACGTCACGCAAACGTCACGCGTGGGCACAGGGTGCCCACCCTACAGCGCCCGCCCCCGCCTCCCGCACGATCTCGTAGCAGGCACAGGCCGCGGCCGCGAGGCCTGCCGGATCGAGGATCTCGATATTGCCACGGCTGTAGTTGATCAGGCCCTGCTGCTGCAGCGCGCTCGCGGCCTTGGTCACGCCCACGCGGCGCACGCCCAGCGCATGGGCGAGGAATTCGTGGGTCAGGTGGAACCGGTCGGATTGCAGGCGGTCGCGCGTGACGAGCAGCGAACGGGCCAGCCGCGCCTCGAGCACGTGGTAGCGGCTGCACACGGCGATCTGGATGGCCTGGGCGAGCAGCGAATCGGTGTAGCGGAACAGCACGCGCTGCAGCGCCGGATTGCGGGCGAACTCGGCGCGCAGGCGGTCGGCGTCGATGCGGCTGGCGCGGCCGGCCCGCTGCACGACGGCGCGTACCTGCGTCGTATCGTGGCCGAAGGCGACGGTGGCGCCCAGCATGCCTTCGCGTCCCACCAGACCCACCTCGAGCGTCATGCGGCCCTCGGCGACGGCCATCAGCGAAATCAGGCAGTCGTGCGGAAAATAGATGTGGCGGATCGTGTCACCCGGCTCGCACAACACCGCGCCGATGTCCACCTTGACCTGGTCGAGTGCCGGCAGTATCCGCGCCAGTTCCTGCGGCGGCAACGCGGCMAGCAACAGGTTGGCGCTGTGCTCGGCGACCACTGGCAAAGCGGCTGAATTCATCGGACCCTCGCGGCTGACGTTGGGCACCCGGGGTGTTTACACCATCCGGAAACATTTACAAACAACTTTCAGTCAGCGTAACGGCCGCCCCAGGGCAAGTATGTACGGTGACGCACGGAACAGGGTGTTGTTGCCAAGGACAATGTCCAGACCGGACTCAGGGGTTTGCACCAGCACCCTGTCCCACACCGACACCGGAAAGGAAAGCCATGGATACGCATCCCACCCCGCCCGCCAGGGCCAGGCAACACCCGCTCTTGATCGCCGCCGCGATCGCCGTCATCCTGTTCTGCGCCATCGGCACGGCCGCCATCATGGGCTGGTTGCCGACGTCGACCGGCGGCAACCGCGGCCAGCTGACCGACGCCGACCGCGCGGCCCTGTCGGCCGGCCTGCAACAACCCGGCCAGCCCGGCTATGTGGCGCCGTCCGCGCTGCCGCCTGCCTTTGATCCCGCCCCACCGCTCGCCGCCCAGCCGCAAGCGCCGGGCGCTGCGGCTCCGGCATATCCGGTGCAGGCACCCTACCCGGCCCAGTCCGGCGCGCAAGCCTATGCGGCGCCCGGCACGGCATACGGCTACGGCGGCAGCCAGGGCTCGACCGCATCCGGCACCGACTACGCTCCCGCCCCGGTGGTGGCGCCGAAGGCCTCGCACAAGTCCACGAAGGTGGCCGAGGCCGAGACGCGGAGCAACTGGTGCAACAACTGCGGCAACATCGAGTCGATCCAGCAGATCAAGACCCGTGCCCAGGGCAGCGGCGTCGGCGCGGCCGGCGGCGCCATCCTCGGCGGCCTGCTGGGCAACCAGCTGGGCGGCGGCCATGGACGGCAGCTGGCGACGGTTGCCGGTGCGGTCGGCGGTGCCGTCGTCGGCAACCAGGTCGAAGGCAATATGAAGGCCGACACCAGCTACGAGATCCGCGTGCGCCTGGACGACGGCACCTTGCGCACGTTCCACCAGCGCAGCGTACCGCCGTGGCATACGGGCGACCGTGTGCGTATCGTCAAGGGGGCGTTGCATTCAGCTTGAGGATGGGATGTACAGCCAGGAGACCGGGGCCGCGGCCCCGGTTTTTTATCGGCTCAACCAGAAATGTCGGCAAGATCCCACACTCAACAATACTGACTCTTTTGTTTTTGCACTGCAGCGTGCTACCGTCATAACAAGGTGACGGAATGTGCTGTATTCAATGCACAAAGCATTGCTGCAATGCCGCATGCATGGATTGTCACCTTGCATAATCGCTTATCAAGTTTTCTTTTTCGCAATGTGCGCCAGCGCACGGAGCAGTTCGCCGACGCACTCAAGAATCGACCACAGCTTCATACGGCAGAGAACACTCAAGCGAAAGGACGCGACATGAACAGCCTGGCATGGATCGGCATCATTCTTTGGGGACTTCTTCTGACGGGCTTCGGCCTGGCCAGTGCGCCTGCACCTCAGGCGGCACCGGCCGACATGGCAGCCCAGGACGTCTTTTTCCTGATCACGGGTGGTCTGCTGACCTGCCTGATCGGGTGCACCGGACTGATGGGCTTCATGGGCTGGATTCCGGGCCTGCACAAGGAGCATAAACGCGCGACGTAATGCGCGTGCTAATGTACGGCATCGTACGGAGCGTTGAGGCTGATGGTTCGATACTGGAAACACGGCAGACATGCCGTCAACCCGTCGCCATCAACCATGAGGACATCATCATGCTCTACACAATTGCCGTCATTCTCATTATCCTGTGGCTGCTTGGTCTGGTCACCTCCTACACCGTCGGCGGCTTCATCCACATTCTGCTGGTCGTTGCCGTTATCATGATCCTGGTGCGCCTGATCAGTGGGCGAGGTATCTAGCGGCACCGTTGAGGCACGCCGCAGCGTGCCGGCCCGCAGCCCGCAGGGACCTGCGGACCTGACCGATCCGTTTCGCGGTCGTGCCCACTGACACGGGTGCGACTACGAAACGGATATTTTTTTGGAAGGAAATCATTATGAAAACAACCCTCATTCGTTCCACCCTCTGCGCCACCGCCTTCGCCGTGGCCGCCTCCGGCTGCGCCGACATGAACCAGACCCAGCGCGGCACCGCCACCGGTGCCGGCATCGGTGCCGGCCTCGGCGCGATCCTCGGCGCCTCCACGG
>NZ_JBFUDR010000159.1:0-13888 GCF_056404615.1 Massilia sp. P2_C2
GGCTGGACCTGGCACGCTACGCCGACAGCACCGGCTTCCAGAACGATAACACCCGTCCGAACAACTGGCGCTACCGCGACTACGTGATCAACGCGTTCAACACGGACAAGCCGTTCAACCGCTTCATCCAGGAACAGCTGGCGGGCGACGAGCTGTGGCCGGACAGCCAGGAGGCGCGCGTCGCCACGGGCTTCCTGGCCGGCTACCCGGACAACTTCAACTCGCGCGACCTCGTCCAGCGCAAGTACCAGATCGAGACGGACATGACGGACCTGGTCGGCGAGACCTTCCTGGCCGCCACGATCGGCTGCGCGCGCTGCCACAACCACAAGATGGACAAGGTCAGCCAGAAGGAGTACTTCCAGCTGCAGGCCTTCTTCGCCAACACGTCGGTCAACGAGAAGACCCCGCTGGCCAAGGGTACGGAAACGGAATTCGACAAGGAGTTCCAGAAGCAGCAGGCCGCCTACAACGAGGCGACCAAGGACATCCGCGCGAAGATGAAGGCCATCCTCGACACGGTACGTACCGAGGGCCGCCAGTACTACAACGAGCGCTACCTGAGCGACAGCCGCGAATCGATCTTCAAGCCGGAGAAGGACTGGAACGCGCTGGACCGCTGGGTCAACTGGCGCAAGCAATCGGTTGCGTCGGACACCGAGATCATCGCTTTCCTGAAGCGCACGGCCGAGGAAAAGGACCGTACCGACTTCAAGCCCGAGAACGTCGCCAGGTATGAGGAATACAAGGCACTGCAGGAACAGCTGAAGAAATTCGACAAGCTGCGCCCCGGCAAGGGTTCGGCCAATTACACGACCGTGTTCGAACTGACGAACAAGGAGGTGCCCGAAACGCGCGTGCGCTTCACCGGTATCCACGAAAAACCGCTGGAAGCCGTCGATCCGGGCATTCCGGCGCTGTGGGGCGGCAAGGACGTCAAGCTGGACATCCAGCCGACGGACAAATCGTCCGGCCGCCGCACGGCGCTGGCGAAGTGGGTCAGCAGCGATACCAATCCGCTGACGGCCCGCGTGTACGCCAACCGCGTGTGGGCGCAGTACTTCGATAAGGGCATCGTCGCCACCGTCGCCGACTTCGGCCGCGCCGGCGCCAAGCCCACGCATCCGGAGCTGCTGGATCACCTGGCCGGCGACTTCGTGAAGAACGGCTGGGACGTGAAGCAGCTGCACCGCGAGATCCTGCTGTCGTCCACCTACCGCCAGGCCTCGAACGAGCGCCCGGACGTGCAGAAGGTCGATCCGAAGAACGAACTGCTGGCCGTGTATCCGCGCAAGCGCCTGGAAGCCGAGGAGATCCGCGACTCGCTGCTGTACGCATCGGGCCTGCTGGTCGACAAGGTAGGCGGTCCGTCCGTGTTCCCGCCCGTGCTTAAGAACGGCGATGGCGGCGGCAAGTCGCGTGACTTCAACGGCAACCGCGCCTGGAGCGTGTCGGACAACAAGGAAGACTGGTACCGCCGCAGCCTGTACGTGTTCACGCGCCGCAGCTACCCGTACCCGATCACCCAGAACTTCGATCCGGCCAACCCGAACAACCCGCACCACAAGCGTGACGTGACGACGACGCCGCTGCAGGCGCTGACCATGTTCAACAGCGACATCGTGTTCGAGTGGAGCCAGGCGCTGGCGGGCCGCGTGATCAACGAGGCAGGCAACAACGAAGACGCCCAGCTCAACCGGGTCTACGAGATCCTGTTCTCGCGCGAGCCCAACAAGGCCGAGCGCGCTGCGCTGAAGGGCTTCCTGGCGCAGGAACAGATCGCCATCCGCGAGAAGGCGGCCAGCGGCCAGTTCGTGGTTGCCGTGCCGAGTGGCCTGAAGGACGCGAAGAAGATCGACCCCGTGCGCACCGCCGCCTTCGTCGACCTCGTGCATGCCGTGGCCAACTCGAACGATTTCGCATACCGCTTCTAAGCGCGAACGTCGCGCGTGGGCACGTCTCATTTGAGGCCCCCGGCCTCAAATGCCCACCCTACGGTGTCCACGTAGGGTGGGCGGCGCCCGCCCACGCGGACGCAGCGCCCAACGACGACCCAATTCAACAAATAAGGAACGCAACATGAGCATTCATTCACGACGGGACTTCCTCATCAAATCCGGCCTAGGCCTCGGCGCCGGCGCCCTGTCCGGCGTGCTGCCCGGCGGCGGCCTGCTGTCGGCCGCCATGGCCGCCGACCTGATCGACCCGCTCGCCCTGAAGGCCCCCCACTTCCCGGCGAAGATCAAGTCCGTCATCTGGCTGCACCAGAACGGCGCCCCCAGCACGCTGGACCTGTACGACTACAAGCCCGACCTGCAGAAGCTGGCCGGCCAGCCCGTGCCGGCGTCGTTCCTGAAAGGAATCAAGACGTCGACGCAGGGCGGCGTGGGCAAGCTGTACGTGTCGAAGGAACGCACCTGGAAACAGTACGGCGAGAGCGGCGCATGGTTCTCGAGCCTGTTGCCGAACATGGCCAAGCATGCCGACAAGATCACGTTCATCAAGTCCAGCACGACGATCGGTGCGACGCACGACATCTCGATCCTCAAGCTGAACACCGGCGACCTGAACCCGGGCCGGCCGTCGCTGGGCGCCTGGATCAGCTACGCGCTCGGTGCCGCGAACCCCGACCTGCCGCCGTACGTCGTGCTGTACAACGGCGACCGCGAACCGCAGGCCGGCTCGGTCAACTGGAGTTCCGGCTTCCTGCCGGCCGTCTACCAGGGCACCGCGTTCCGTCCGGGTGATTCGCCGATCCTGTACCTGGAGCGCCCCGAGCTGCGCAGCGCCTCGCAGCAGCGCGCCTCGCTGGACCTGCTCAAGCAGTTGAACAACCTTGGGGCGCAGCGCTACCCGAACGACACCGAGCTGCGCGCGCGCCTGCGCTCGTACGAGCTGGCCGACCGCATGCAGGTCGCAGCACCGGCCGCCGTCGACATCAGCAAGGAGTCGGCTGCCACCAAGGAACTGTACGGCCTGAACGACAAGGTCAGCCAGAGCTACGGCGAGGTGCTGCTGCGCGCCCGCCGCCTCGTGGAAAACGGCGTGCGCTTCATCCAGGTGGTGTCCGGCTATCCGGAAGGCGTCGAATCCGACCGCCAGAGCTGGGACGCGCACAGCGAGCTGGATGAGAACCATGGTGTCATGGCGCGCATGGTCGACAAGCCGATCGCCGGTCTGCTGCACGACCTGAAGGAGCGCGGCCTGCTCGATACGACCCTGGTCGTGTGGGCGTCGGAATTCGGCCGCACGTCGTGGGGCGAGAGCGGCACGGGCCGCGACCACAACCCGTGGGGCTACACGCAGTGGATGGCGGGCGGCGGCCTGAAAGCCGGCTACACCTACGGCGAGACCGACGAGATCGGCCTGCAGGTGGCCGACAAGGACAAGGCCGTCGACACCTATGACCTGCACGCCACCGTGCTGCAGCTGATGGGCCTCGACCACCTCAAGACCACCTTCCTGAACAACGGCCGGTCCGAGCGCCCGACCGTCGTGTACGGCAAGGTGATCAAGGAGATCCTCGCGTAAGCGACAGCACGACCCCCGGGACCCTCCCGGGGGTGCAGCCGAAAGAGATACGAGAGATACGAAACACATGCAGAGAAAACTGATCGCCTTCGGCGCCACGCTGTTTGTCAGCGCCGGCCTCGCGCTCGCGGCCGTGGAACTGGACACGGACCTGATGCAGAACATCGACGACACCAACAAGAGCCTCGCATCGAACATCGCCATCAAGGACGGCAAGGCTGCCATCGCGGACGCGAAGTCCATGAACGACATGTTCGGCACCGTCGAAACCTGGTTCGTGCAGAAGGGCGATGCCGCCAACGCGGTCGAACTGACGAAGCAGAGCCGCGAGCTGACCCTCGCGATCGTGAATGCCGTCACCGCCAACAACTACGACGCGGCGACGGATGCCGCCACCACGCTGTCGCGCACCTGCAAGAAGTGCCACACGTTTTACAAGAAAGAGTAGGCGTCGCGCTTGAAGAATCCGAACCACGCACTCCGGCTGGCCGCGGCTCTCGCGCTTGCGCTGGCGATGCCGGTGGCGCATGCCGCGGCGCCGAAGGGCGATGTCGCGGCGGGCCGCATCAAATCCGAGTCGGAGCGCTGCCAGGAGTGCCACGGCGCCGACGGCAACGGTAATGGCGAGGACGGCAAGTTCGCGCGGCTCGCCGGCCAGTATCCGGCGTACATCGTCAAGCAGCTGCAGGACTTCCGCAGCGGCGCGCGCAAGCATGACTACATGATGGTCATGGCGAAGAGCCTGGAGGAAGCGGACATCGCCGACATCGCCGCGTACTACGGCAGCCTGCCGGCGATGCGCGGAGACGTGCCGCACGCCGACACGGAGACGGCGCGGCGGCTGTTCACGGCATGTGCGGGCTGCCACGGCGCGCAGGGCAAAGGCACCGGCGACGCGGGCTTTCCCGTGATCGGCGGGCAGGACGTGAAGTACCTGCGCAACCAGTTGCTGGCCTGGCGCAGCGGCGAGCGCAGGAACAGTCCGGGCGGCGCGATGAACGATGCGGCGAAGGGATTGACGGATGCCGAGATCGAAGTATTGGCGCATTACATATCGGGAATGTAGGGTGGGCTCCCCGAGCCCACGCGAAATGCCAACGTGACGTGAACGTCACTACGATGAAATTTGAAGGGGAGTAGAAGATGAAACGTATGGTGATGGCCGGCCTGCTGGCCGCATCGATCGCGCTGCCCGCCGCGGCGGCGCTGAAGGAGGGCGACAACGCCCCGGCATTCCACGCGCAGGCGTCGCAGGCCGGCAAGGCCTTCGGCTATTCGCTGAAGGAAGCGCTGAGGAAGGGACCAGTGGTCGTGTATTTCTACCCGTCGGCCTACACGGGCGGGTGCAACGTGCAGGCGCACGCGTTCGCCGTCAACCAGGAAAAGTTCGCGGCGGCCGGCGCCAGCATCGTCGGCGTATCGCTCGACAACATCGCGCGCCTGAACGACTTTTCCAGGGATCCGGACTACTGCGCCGGCAAGATCGCCGTCGCGTCGGACGCGGATGGCAGCATCGCGAAATCGTACGACCTGGTCGTGAAGGACGCCGCGCCCGGCCGCAAGGATACGCGCGGCGTCGAGATCGACCACGGCTTCGCGGAACGCACCACGTTCATCGTGACGCCGAACGGCAAGGTCGCGGCCGTCGTCGGCGGGCTCGCGCCGGGCGCGAACGTCGAACAGGCGCTGCAGGCCGTGCAGAAGCTGGCTGTCGCGAAGTGAAAGGAGAACGACGATGAACCCTATCGCACGCACCGCGCTGGGCACGCTATTCCTCGCCGCCGGCCTGGCGCAGGCGCAGGACCAGATCGCGACCGCCATCCCGGGCGTCGCCGCGGCCGGCACGCGGATCGAATTGATCAAGGAGGGCTTCGACGGTACCGAGGGCCCGCTGGCCCTGTCCGACGGCAGCCTGATTTTCACCGAGACGACGGGCAACCGCATCACGCGCATCGGCGCCGACGGCAGCACGTCGACTTACCTCGACAACAGCAACGGCGCCAATGGCCTGGGCTTCGGCGCCGGCGGTGCGTTGTACGCCGTGCAGGTGCGCGAGCCGCGCGTCGGTATCGTCGCGCCGGCGGACAAGGCCAGGACGCTGGCCGACCAGTGGGATGGCCTGCCGTYCGGGCGGCCGAACGACCTCGTGGTCGGCAAGAACGGCAACGTCTACTTCACGGATTCCGGCGCGCCGCCCGGTGCCCGCGGCGCCGAGCTGGCCAAGGCAGTGGCCAGGCCGGCCGTGTACCGCATTCCGCCGTCGGGCAAGCTGGAACGCGTGGCGGCCGACATCGAGCGGCCGAACGGCATCCAGCTCGCGCCCGACGAGAAGACGCTGTACGTGGCCAATACGCAGGGCGAGCACGTGCTCGCGTACGACGTGGCGCCGGACGGCGCGGTCGGCAAGCGCCGTGAGTTTGCCCGCCTGGCCGGCTGGAGCAAGGGCGAGGCCGGCTGGTCCAGCGGCGCCGACGGCCTGGCCGTGGACGCGGCGGGGCGCCTGTACGTCGCGTCCAACGTCGGCATCGAAGTGTTCGGTCCGCGCGGCGAGGCGCTGGGCGTGATCGCACTGCCGAAGAAACCGCAGAACCTCGCGTTCGCCGGGCCAGACAAGCACACGCTGTACGTGGTCGGCCGCGGGGCCGCCTACAGGATCGCGCTGCTGGCCCAGGGCTACCAGGGCCGCGCCAAGTGATGACCGAACGCGGCATCGAATCCAACTGATTTTTACCCCAACCCGAAGGAGCAAGATGAACAAGCGTATCAAGACCCTCGCCATCCTCGCCGTGATCGCGGCCTCGGCATCCGCCCTGGCCCAGCAGGGACCGAAGCCGGAAAACCTGATCAAGTGGCGCCAGTCGGCGTTCCAGGTCGTGGCGTGGAATTCCGGCCGCATCAAGGCGACGCTGGACGGCCAGTACAACAAGGACGAGGTCCTGAAGGCCGCCAACACCATCGCGGCCGTCGCCAACTCGGGCCTGGGTGGTCTGTTCGCGCCGGGCACGGAGCAGGGCAAGGGCTGGCATGACACGAGCGCAAGGCCGGAAGTGTTCAAGGACACGAAGCACTTCGGCGAGCTGGGCGCGAACTTCGCGCAGGAAGCGAATGCGCTGGCGCAGGTCGCGGCCGGCGGCGACCCGGCCGCGATCAAGATCCAGTACGGCAAGCTGACCCGCACCTGCAAGGCCTGCCACGACGACTTCRAGGCCAAGGACTGAACCCTTTAGGGCATCCATCTGGCATCCATCATGGAGACACGCATGAAAAACCTGAAACACGCGGCGCTGGCGGCCGCGCTCCTCGTGGCCGCGCTGCAGCCGGCCGCGGCCCAGAATGCCCAGCCGGCCCCGCAGCAATCGACCGCCCGCTCGACCGATCCCGCGAAGCCGCTCGGCTTCTTCGTCACGAGCGAGGGCGTCGGCAAGGGCGGCAATCTCGGCGGCCTGGCCGGCGCCGATGCGCATTGCCAGAAACTGGCGACGGCCGCCGGTGCCGGCAACCGCACCTGGCACGCCTACCTCAGCACGCAGGCGTCCGAAGGGCAGCCGGCCGTCAATGCGCGCGACCGCATCGGCCAGGGACCGTGGTACAACACGCGCGGCGCCGTCGTCGCGCGCGACGTGGCCCACCTGCATGGCGACACGCTGGAGGCGGCCCGCCTGGGCAACAACCTTACGCGCGCCACTGTGTTCACGGAAAAGAACGAACCCGTGAAGGGCTTCGGCGACAAGCCGAACGAACATGACATCATCACCGGTTCCACGCCGGACGGCCGCGCGTTCGCGGATGTGGCCGATCACACGTGCCGCAATTACACGAGCAGCGCGGCGGACGCGTCGACGCAGCTGGGGCATTTCGACCGGACCGGTGGCGGGAACACGTCGTGGAATTCGGCGCATGCGAGCCGCGGGTGCGGGCAGGAGAATCTCGTGAGTACCGGCGGCGCGGGGCTGTTGTATTGCTTTGCGGTCAATTGAGTATTTGGTGGGCACGGGTGCCCACCCTACGTCCTACGTCTGTCATCCCTATGAAAATGACCACCTTCGCGTTCGGCGTCGCGGTCCTGTGCGGCGCGCCCGCGGTGTCCGGCGGATTCGCGCAGGCCGCCATCGTGGCCCCGGCCGGGCTGCCCGATTTCAGCGCCCTCGTCGACAAGGCCGGTCCCGCCGTCGTCAACATCCGCACCACCGCGAAGGTCGCGGATCCCGGCGACGATCCGGAGACGCGCGAGCTGTTCCGCCGCTTCTTCGGCGAGCCCCCACCGCGCGGCCATCCTCCCGTCGCACCGGACAAGGACGCAGATAAGGATGCCGACGCCGTGCCCGAGCGCGTGCGGCGCGGCGTCGGCTCGGGCTTCATCGTCTCGCGCGATGGCGACGTGCTGACCAATGCGCACGTCGTCGACGGCGCCGACGAGGTGTTCGTCAGGCTCACGGACGGACGCGAATTCAAGGCGCGCGTCGTCGGCAGCGACAGGCGCACCGACGTCGCCGTCCTGAAAATCGACGACCACGGCCTGCCGACCGTCACCATCGGCGATTCGGGCCCAACGAAGGCGGGCGAGTGGGTGATCGCGATCGGCTCGCCGTTCGACCTGGACAACACGGTCACGGCCGGCATCGTCTCGGCCCGGGCGCGCGAGACGGGCGATTTCCTGCCGCTGATCCAGACGGACGTGCCGGTCAATCCCGGCAACTCGGGCGGCCCTTTGATCAACCTGCGCGGCGAAGTCGTGGGCATCAWTTCGCAGATCTACAGCCGCTCCGGCGGCTTCATGGGCATCTCGTTCGCGATTCCGATCGAGGACGCGATGCGCGTGGCCGCCCAGATCAAGGGCAGCGGCCACGTGACGCGCGGCCGCATGGGCATCTACCTGACGGACATCGAGCGCGACGTGGCCGAGTCGCTGGGCCTGCCGAAGGCGCAGGGCGGCCTTGTCGGCCGTATCGAACGCGGCGGCCCGGCCGAACAGGCAGGCCTGCGCGACGGCGACATCATCCTCAAGTTCAACGGCATCGGCATCGAGCGCAGCGCCCAACTGCGCCGCCTGGCGGCTGGCACGCGGCCCGGCACGACGGTCGATCTCACCGTGTGGCGCAACGGCGCCGCGCGCCAGGTCGCCGTCACGCTGGCCGAGCTGGAGCCGGAACGGCCGGCAGCCAAAGTGCAGGTGCCTGCACGGCCGGCCGCCGCGGCCAACCGGCTGGGCGTGTCCGTGCTGGACCTGACGCCGGCGCAGAAGGCCGAGCTGGGGGCGCGCACGGGCGTCGTGATCGACCGGGTCGACGGCCCGGCACAGCAGGCCGGGCTGCGTTCCGGCGACATCGTGCTGACCATCGACAACGCGGACGTCGCCAGCGCCGCCGCGTTCACGGCACTGGCGGACAACGCCGCCGCGGGCAAATCGTCCGTGCTGCTCGTGCGGCGCGGGGACACGTCGCAATTCATCATGCTGCGCCCCGCCGCGCAGTGATTCAGCGGCCGCCGCGTTCCTTCGCGGCGAACGCTTCCGCCTTCGCCACGCTCGCCGCGATCGAGCGCGCCATGCCTGAATCCTGCGGCACCGTCGCAAGAATCTTTTTCCACGGCGCGATCGCCTGCGCATACTCGCCCCGTTCGTAGGCCGCGCTGCCCTTCAATGCGAGCGCCTGCACGTGGTTGGGATTGAGCGCCAGCGCGCGGTCGATCAGCCGTTCCGGCTCGCCCGACAAAGTCTGGTTCAGGCTCATCCCGAGGGCGACGGCGGCATCGGTCAGCACGTCCGGATTGTTCGGCTCCAGCGCTGCCAGGCGCCGGTAGGCGTCCAGCGCGGCATCGAAGCGGCGCAGCGTCTCGTACGAATGCGCCAGCATGCGCCAGCCGTCCACGTCTTCCGGGTCGTTCTTCAGCCGTTCGGCCAGGCGGTTCACCATCGCCTCGATCTGGGCCGGGCCGATCGCCGCAGCAGCGTCCTGCGCTTGCGGCGCCAGCACGGCCCGTGGCGTGCCGACGGCCGCGTACAGCGTGACGGCGGCGAGCGGCAACGCGAGGCCGACGCCGATCGCGGACCAGTCGCGCCCGCGACGCGGTGCGGGGCCGGCGACGGCGTGATCCCGGCGCAGCAGCGGCGCGAGGGCGAAGGCGAGGGCGGCGGCCACCATGGCGACTGCGCCGATCAGGAAAGATGTCATGCGGGTAACTCCTCGTCGGGTGCATCGGGGGCAATGTCGTGCTGGCGCGCGCGCAGGCGGGCGAACAGCAGCGCGAGGCCGGCGAGCAGCAGGCCGAAGGGGCCGAACCACAGCAGCCACGTCGTTGCCTTGACGGGCGGGCGGTACAGTACGAAGTCGCCATAGCGCTGCACCATGAAGTCGACCGCCTCGCGCTCCGTCGCCCCGCGCGCCAGCATGTCGCGCACCTGATGTTTCAGCATCACGGCCAGTTCGGCGTGCGAGTCRGCGATGGTCTGGTTCTGGCACACGAGGCAGCGCAATTCCTCCGTCACACGCTGCACGCGGCGGTCGAGCGCGGTGTCGCCGGTCTGCGCGCACGCGGGCGCCAGCGCGGCGCACAGCAGCAGGGCAGCGGCGCGATCACGCATGGCTCAGTTCCTGGATCAGCGGCAGCAGCGTCTTCCGGATGATCTCCGGCGTCACGGGCCCCGTCAGCTTGAGGCGGATCCTGCCCTGGCGGTCGATGACGAAGGTCTCGGGCACGCCGTACACGCCATAGTCGGTGCCGACCTTGCCGTCGGCGTCGAATACGGACAGCGCGTATGGATTGCCGAACTTGTCCAGCCAGCGGCCGCCTTCGTCGCGCGTATCCATGTAGTTCAGGCCCACGATCGGCACGGTGGCCTGCTTCGCGAAATCCACCAGCACGGGATGCTCGGCGCGGCACGACGTGCACCACGACGCCCAGACGTTGAACAGCCAGACCTTGCCGCGCATGTCCTGCGGCGAAAACGTCTTGCCGGTTTCGTCGAGCCGGGTGAGCGTGAAGGTCGGCGCGGGCTTGCCGATGAACGGCGAGGGGACTTCCTGCGGCTTCAGGCGCAGGCCCACGCCGAGGAAGACGAGCAGGACGGCGAAGATGCCGAGCGGGATGGCGTAGCGTTTCATGCGGACCTCGATGATGTTGGAACGGGAATGGCGATATCCGGGGCCGCGCGGGCGACGTCGGCTGCGGGCACGCGGTGGGTGCGATAGCGCCGGTCGACGGCGGCCAGCAGGCCACCGGCGGCGATGACGAGGACGCCGGCCCAGATCCAGCCCATGAAGGGCTTGTGCTGGATACGCACGACCCACGTGCCGTCCTTGGTCAGTTCGCCCAGCGACACGTACAGGTCGCGTGCGAAGCCGCGGTCGATGGCGGCTTCCGTCGTCGGCATCTGCTGCACCGTGTAGAAGCGCTTTTCCGGATACAGGGTCGCGACCCGTTCGCCGGCGCGCGTGACGGCGAACGTGGCACGTGCGCCGACGTAGTTGGACGCGCGGATTTTCTCGAGCGATTCGAACGTGAAGACGTAGTCGCCGGCTGACGCGCTGGCGCCGACGCGCAGGCTCACGTCGTCCGCGGTCTCGGTGCCCTTGACGAGCGTGACGCCGATGACGAAGATGCCGACACCGGCGTGCGCCACGACCATGCCCCACCACGCCGCGCCCTGGCGCGTGGCGCGCGTCACGAGCGGCGTGCCGCGCGGCGCATGCAGCAGGTTGCGGAGCAGGTGCAGCGCGGTGGCGATCAGCGTCCAGGCGGCGAGCAGCAGGCCCAGGGCGACGGCCGGCGTCACGTGCAGGACGAGGAAGGCTGCCATACCCAGCACGGCCGCCACCAGTGCCGCCGGGCGCACGCGCACGGCGACGTCGCGCAGCGAGCCGTGCTTCCACGGCACGAACGGGCCGACGGCGATCAACGCCAGCACGGGGATCATCAACGGCACGAACACGGTCTCGAAATACGGCGGCCCGACCGAGATCTTGCCGCCGCCCAGCGCGTCGAGGAACAGCGGGTACAGGGTGCCCAGCAGCACGGTGGCCGCGGCGACCAGCAGCAGCACGTTATTCACCAGCAGCAGCGATTCGCGCGAGAACAGGGCAAACCGCCCACCGAGACCGATGGTCGGGGCGCGCCACGCATACAGCGCCAGCGAGCCGCCGATGACGATGGCGAGGAACACGAGGATGAACAGGCCGCGGCGCGGATCGGAGGCGAACGCATGGACCGACGTCAGCACGCCGGAGCGCACGAGGAAGGTGCCCAGCAGCGACAGCGAGAACGCGAGGATTGCGAGCAGCACGGTCCAGTTGCGAAAGGCGCCGCGCTTTTCCGTCACGGCCAGCGAGTGGATCAGCGCCGCGCCCACGAGCCAGGGCATGAATGACGCGTTTTCGACGGCGTCCCAGAACCACCAGCCGCCCCAGCCCAGTTCATAGTATGCCCAGAAGCTGCCGAGGAAGATGCCGAGCGTGAGGAAGGTCCAGGCGACGAGCGTCCATGGCCGCGCCCAGCGCGCCCAGGCCGCATCCAGCTGTCCGCCGACCAGCGCGGCGATGGCGAACGCGAACGCGACGGAAAAGCCGACATAGCCCATGTACAGCAGCGGCGGATGCACGATCATGCCCACGTCCTGCAGCAGCGGATTCAGGTCGCGGCCGTCGGGAGGCGCGGGCAGCGCGCGGTCGAACGGGTTCGACGTGAACAGCATGAAGCACAGGAAACCGATGGCCACGAGGCCCAGCACGGCCAGCACGCGCGCCGCGGTGGCGCGCGGCAGCTGGCGGCTGAACGCGGCGACGGCGAGCGTCCACAGGGCCAGCGTCTGCACCCACAGCAGCAGCGAGCCTTCGTGTCCGCCCCACGTCGCGGTGATGCGGTAGACGAGCGGCAGCGCCGTGTTCGAGTTGGCCGCCACATAGGCCACCGAAAAATCGTTGATGGCGAACGCGTGCACCAGCACGGCGAACGCGAACGTGACGAACAGCGCCTGGCCGACGGCCACGGGACGGGCGAGTGCCAGCCAGCGTGCGTTGCCGGTCAGCSAACCGGCCAGCGGCAGCGTGCCCTGCAGGATGGCAAGGCATAGCGCCAATATCAGTGCGAGGTTGCCGAGTTCGGGCATCATGGGCGGTCCTTTCCTGTGTTGGCGGCGACGGCCGCGCCCTTCCTCAGCGCATCGGCCGCTTCCGGCGGCATGTAGTTCTCGTCGTGCTTGGCCAGCACCTGGTCGGCGACGAACTCGCGGTGCGCGTCCAGCCGGCCCTGCGCGACCACGCCCTTGCCCTCCTTGAACAGGTCGGGCAGGATGCCGCGGTAATGCACCTTCACGCTGTGCGCCAGGTCGGTCACGACGAAGTCGACGGTGACGCCATCCGCCTCGCGTTGCAGGCTGCCGGCCTCCACCATGCCGCCGATGCGGAAGGCGCGGTCGCGCGGCGCGTCGCCGGACAGGATTTGCGTGGGCGTGATGAAGAACACGAGGTTCTTGCGGAATGCCGACAGCACCAGCGCCGTGGCGATGCCCAGCGCCAGGAGCGCGGCGGCCAGCAGGATCAGGCGCTTGTGGCGGGATTTGAGCCGGCCGGTCATGCGCGTCCTTCCAGGTGGGCCAGGGCGGCGCGGCGGCGCGAGCGCAGCGCCAGCACCTCCAGCGCGAGGGCGGCGGCCGTCACGCCCACCGAGCCCCACACATACGGCGCGTAGCCGCCCATCGCCACGAAGTCGTTCCAGGTATGCCAGATCATCGTTGTGCCCCCAGCGCCGCGATCCAGGCCGCGCCGCGTTCGCGTTCGAGGATCAGGCAGCGCAGCCGCGCCAGTACGGCGGCGATCGCGTAGGACCACAGCGCGAGCGTCATGACGAGCATCCCGGTCAGCATCGTCGCGGCCATGGTGGGTGCCGCGCGCAGGCTGACGGACGCGCCCTGGTGCAGCGTGTTCCACCACTGCACGGAGAAATAGATGACGGGGACATTGAGCACGCCGACGAGGGCGATCACCGCGCCGGCCCGGTCGCCGCGCACGGGGTCGTCGATCGCGGACTGCAGCGCCATGAAGCCGACGTACAGGAACAGCAGCAGCAGTTCCGACGTCAGGCGCGCATCCCACACCCACCACGCGCCCCACGTCGGGCGGCCCCACAGGGCGCCGGTCCACAGCGCGAGGAACGTGAACAGCGCACCGGTGGGTGCCAGCGCGCGCGCCATCAGCGCGGAGAGGCGCGTGTTCAGCACGAGCCCGAGCCCGGCCCAGAAGGCCATCGCGACATAGATCAGCATCGACAGCCAGGCCGCGGGCACGTGCATGAAGATGATGCGGTAGGCGTCGCCCTGCTGGCGGTCGGTGGGGGCCAGCAGGAAGCCGATGGCGAGGCCCGCGGC
>NZ_JBFUDR010000160.1:0-13862 GCF_056404615.1 Massilia sp. P2_C2
GGCGTGCGCCGCAGCCCGTCGTGCCCTGGCAGGGCGTGAAGCAGACGCGTGCGTTCGCGCCCGCCTGTGCCCAGACGGCGACCTGGGTGACGAATCCGAAAAGCGAAGACTGCCTGTATCTGAACGTCTGGGCACCCGACAAGGCGCACAAGCTGCCCGTCATCGTCTGGATCCACGGCGGAGGCTTCTACGGCGGCACCGCCGGCGTGCCCATGTTCGACGGCGGCATGCTGGCGCGGCGCGGGATCGTCGTCGTCACCATCAACTACCGCCTCGGCATCTTCGGTTTCTTTTCCCACCCCGAGCTGACGGCGGAGTCGCCGGACAAGGCATCGGGGAATCAGGCCTTCGCCGACCAGATCGCGGCGCTGCGCTGGGTGAAGGACAATATCGCGGCCTTCGGTGGCGATCCGGGCCGCGTCACCATCATGGGCGAATCCGCAGGCGCCGAATCCGTCGCGGCCCTCGTCGCGTCGCCGTTGGCGCAGGGCCTGTTCCAGCGCGCGATCTCACAAAGCGGCATGGCCACGCCGCTCGGCGCGGCCGAAACCGCGCTGTTCGACCGCCATGCCGCGGAACGCGAAGGGATGGCGTTCGCGAAGGCCGTGGGCGCGGCGCACCTGGCGGACCTGCGCAAGCTGCCGGTCGACGCGCTGCAGAAGCAGCCGTGGGAACAGCATCCCATCGTCGACGGTCATGTGCTGCGCGACGAATTGACGGCGACGTACCGCAATCATCGACAGAACGACGTGCCGCTGCTCGCGGGCTGGAACGCGGAAGAGGGCAAGGACCTGGCCCCGGAAATCATCGGCACGGACAAGTTCACGGCCGCCAGTCATACGGCGCTCGTGACGAAGCTGCTGGGCCATGCGCCGTCCGCCACGCTGCTGGCCGCGTACCCGGGCGCGACGGATGGCGAGGCCAGGTCGTCCATCGACCGTCTCACGAACGACTGGTGGGGCTGGCGTACGTGGTACTGGGCCAGCCTGCATGCGCGGTATGGCCGCGGGCCATCGTACGTCTATTATTTCGCGCACCGGCCGACCGAGCCCCTGACGCCATGCGGCTACGGCTGCGGCGCGGGGCATGGCGCCGAGATCCAGTACGTGTTCGACCATCTCGGCCAGGACGCCCGGCCGTGGTCCGCGTATGACCGGCAACTGGCCAACCGGCTGGCCGACACCTGGGCCAATTTCGCGCGCACGGGCGATCCGAACGGAAAAGGTCTGCCGGCCTGGCCTGCGTTCGACGGGACGGATGCGTCCATCATGCGCATCGGCGATGCGGCCGACCTGGAAGCGCGCGGCAAGCTGCCGGACTTTTCGTTGTTCGGGTTGCCACCGAAACGGTCTCGATAGGCGTAAGCTGAGCCCGGCAGCGATCGTAACGCTGCGGAGGAGCGGCCATGTCGCTTGCTGACGCGAAGTTCGGCGGATCCATTCCGCAACTCTACGAGCACTATCTCGTCCCGCTGATTTTCCAGCCTTATGCGGACGACCTCGCGGCACGCGTGGCCCGCCGCGGTCCGGCGCGCGTGCTGGAGGTTGCGGCCGGCACGGGCGTCGTCACGCGCGCGCTGGTGCGGCTGTTGCCGGCGCCGGCCGAGATCGTTGCGACCGACCTCAATCAGGCCATGCTCGACCAGGCTGCCGCCACGGGCACCGCGCGGCCTGTCCGGTGGCAACAGGCCGATGCCATGCACCTGCCATTTCCCGACGGGGCGTTCGATACCGTCGTCTGCCAGTTCGGCGCCATGTTCTTCCCGGACCGGGCGCACGCCTACGCGGAGGCCAGGCGCGTGCTTGCCGCGGGAGGAATGTTCATGTTCAACGTCTGGGACCGGATCGAGGACAATGAATTCGCGGCGGTCGTCACCGACACGCTTGCACAAGCGTTTCCCGCCGACCCGCCCCGGTTCCTGGCACGCACCCCGCACGGCTACCACGACGTGGCCGTCATCCGGGACGACCTCGCGCGCGGCGGATTCACGGTGGCGCCCACGTGCACGACGCTGGCCGCCCGCAGCCGGGCCGGTACGCCCGACGAGGTCGCCATCGCCTATTGCCAGGGCACGCCGTTGCGCAACGAGATCGAGGCGCGGGGAACGCCAGGCCTGGCGGCAGCCACCGCGCTTGCGGCGGCAGCCATCCGACGGCGGTTCGGCGATGGGCCGGTGGAAGGGAAGATCCAGGCCCATGTGATCGCCGTCGCGCGCTGATGCGCTAGCGCGTTCTACGCCGGCTGGCGAGGCCGCGCACGATGCCCACCAGTTTGTCGATCTCGTCGAACGTGTTGTAGAAGGCCAGCGACGGGCGCACGGTCGTTTCCACACCAAAGCGGCGCAGGATCGGCTGGGCGCAATGGTGACCCGTGCGGACCGCGATGCCCTGGTCGTTGAGCGCTGCGCCGACTTCCGCGGTACTGTAGCCGGCCAGCACGAACGACATCACGCTGGTCTTGTCGGCAGCCGTGCCGATCAGGCGCAGGCCCGGAATCGTCGCCAGCTCGCGCATGCCATGGACCAGCAGCTCGTGTTCGTAGCGCGCGATGTTCTCGATGCCCAGCCGGCTGACGTAATCGAGTGCCGCACCGAGGCCGACCGCGTCGGCGATGTTGCCGGTGCCCGCTTCGAACTTGTTGGGGATAGGCTGGAACACGGTCTTCTCGAACGTGACGTCGGCGATCATGTTGCCGCCGCCCTGCCATGGCGGCATGTCTTCCAGTACGTCGCGCTTGGCCCAGACGACGCCGATGCCGGTCGGGCCAAACACCTTGTGGCCCGAGAACACGAAGAAGTCGGCGCCCAGCTCCTGCACATCGATGCGCATGTGCGAGATCGACTGCGCGCCGTCCACCAGCACGCGGACACCGGCGCGTTTCGCCAGTGCGATGATCTCGCGGACCGGCGTGACGGTACCCAGCGCATTCGATACCTGGGTCACCGCAACCAGCCTGGTGCGGTCGTTCAGCAGCTTGCCGTATTCGTCCAGCAGGACCTGGCCGGTGTCGTCCACCGGGATCACGCGCAGCCGCGCACCCGTGGCCGCGGCCAGCTGCTGCCAGGGCACGATGTTCGCGTGATGCTCGAGATGCGACACGATGATCTCGTCGCCTGCGTGGATGTGCTGCGCACCCCAGCTCTTGGCCACCAGGTTGATGGCTTCGGTGGTGCCGCGCACGAAGATCACTTCCTCGACCGCGGGTGCGTTGATGAAGCGGCGGACCGCTTCGCGCGCGCCCTCGTAGGCATCGGTTGCGCGTGCCGCCAGCTCGTGCGCGGCGCGGTGGATGTTCGAGTTCTCGTGCGCATAGAAGTGCGCGATGCGGTCGATGACGACCTGCGGCTTGTGGGTCGTGGCGGCGTTATCGAGCCACACCAGCGGATGACCGTTGACCCGTTCCTGCAGGATGGGAAAGTCGCGCCGGACCGCGTGGACATCGAACGCCGGATGGCGGCCGGTGCCGGCCAGCGGCACGCGGCCGTAGGGATCGGCCTTGGCCGGCGTGACGTAGCCGCTGGGCAGCACCACCGCGTCGACAAAATAATATTGCGGCGTACCCGAGGCAGGCAGGGGCGCAGCCGCCGGAGGTGCCGGTTGCAGGCGCGGGACGGCCGGCGCAACCAGTTCGTCCAGGCGATCGCTGCCCGTCGCGGCGGGGTGAAGGCTGCCGCGCTCGAGGAAGTAATAGGACGAGGCCGCGCTGCCGGCGTCGCGCGCGGGGGCGGGCGCCGGCGCGTGCACGGGCTCGACGCCGAGCAGCGCACTGCCCAGGCGCGGTTCGTAGGCCGGTACGGTGCTATACAGTTTATCCGGCACGCCATTTCCCGCGGGGGCGACCGGGAGCAGCGCCGGGGCGCGGTTGCCCAGGGACAGGACAGGCCCCGGTGAAGCCGGCAGCAAATTGGTGCCGGGCACCTGGCCCTGTGGAATCGGGGTGCCGGGCACGCCGGGGCCGAGTCCTGCCGGGCTGGCCAGCGGCGAGCCCGCCGGGGCGACATTGACCGGCGCCTGCACGCCGGCGGGCGCCGAGGGCAGGGCGCCGAACATGGCGTTGGCCATTTGTGCCAGCAATGCCGTATCGAACGGTGCCCCCGACGGCGCCGCGTCCGCCGGCGGCGCAGGAGGGGAGGAAGACAGGCTCATTGCACGCCCTGTTATTTATAGGTGTCGGGATAGTCGTGGTACTTGCCGATTTCGACATCGTCAAGCACCGCCAGCGCGTCGGTGGTCAGCACTGCCAGCGAGCAGTACAGCGAAATCAGGTAGGACGAGATCGCATGGTTGTTGATGCCCATGAAGCGCACCGACAGGCCCGGGCTTTGTTCGCCCGGCAGTCCCGGCTGGAACAGGCCGACCACGCCCTGGCGCTTCTCGCCCACGCGCAGCAGCAGGATCTTGCTCTTGCCGTCGGCGACAGGCACCTTGTCCGACGGGATCAACGGAATCCCGCGCCATGTGATGAATTGCGAACCGAACAGGCTGATGGTCGGCGGCGGCGTGCCGCGGCGCGTGGCTTCGCGGCCGAAGGCGGCAATGGCCAGCGGATGCGTCAGGAAGAATGCGGGCTCTTTCCAGACCTTGGTGAGCAGCTCGTCCAGGTCGTCCGGGGTCGGTGCGCCCGTCAGCGGGAAGATCCGCTGCGATTCGGCGACCTGTGCCAGCAGGCCATAGTCGGGATTGTTGATCAGTTCGCTTTCCTGGTTTTCCTTGATCGTCTCGATCGTCAGGCGCAATTGTTCCTTGATCTGGTCATGCGGGCTGCTGTACAGGTCGGACACACGGGTGTGCACGTCCAGTACGGTGGAAACGGCATTGAGGAAGTATTCGCGCGGATTCTCTTCATAGTCGACATAGGTGCGCGGCAGCTGGTTTTCGCTCTCGCGCGCCGTGCAGGTGACGCGAATGGCTTCCGGGTTCTTGACCTTGTTGAGACGGTAGATACCCGCTTCCACCGGCACCCATTGCAGTAGATGGGTAAGCCAGCGGGGGCTGATGGTCTCGAGTTGGGGAACGGTCTTGGTTGCATTGGCTAACTGCCGTGCTGCGCTATCGCCGAGGGCGGTGGTACCGCCTATGGTTGCCGACATCTTGACTCCGGAAAAAGTGAGGGGAAGAGCGTGTAAATATTTCTGCGCGGCAGTGTGGCCGATCGCAATACAGGGTTCAACCGGCTATCGCCATCAAAATGGGGATTTCCCCATGACTGACCAGCACGGATGGGGTCAATCCGAACGCCTGCGACAGTTTGGCCACCGTCACGAGGGACGGCGTCACGGTGCCGCGTTCGATTTCACCGATGAATGACCGGTTCAGGTCGGAATGCTCCGCCAGCTCTTCCTGCGACCAGCCGCGCGCCACGCGCAAGCGGCGCACGCCAAGGCCGAAACTGCGGACCAGCGTCGTGCCCGATTCACTCATGCGGTTCCGCCCAGCAGGCCCTTGAGTTCCCCGACGACGGCCGCCGGCGTTTCGCGCGACGGGAATTCGATGCCGCGGATATCGCCGGGCGGGCGCTGGGTGTCGCGCCAGTGATGCCGTATCTGCCGCAGGTCACCCGTAATCGTATCGACGTCGAAATCCGGCATCAGTCCTGTACCCAGGGCAGGCCGTGCGTGCGCCAGCCGTTCAGGCGGCCGCGTTGGTGGTTTTCGTCGAGGTCGCCCTCGAAACCTTCCAGCACGTTGAACACGAGCGACGCACCGGCCTTGGCAGCAGCCTCCGCCGCCAGCGCCGAGCGTTTGCCGCTGCGGCACAACAAGAGGGCGACCTTGTCCCTGCCGCCGAGTTTGGCTTCGAGCTCACGTACGAAGCGCGGGTTGCGCGTGAGTGTCGTCCCGGTCGCCCAGGGCACATGCACGCTACCCGGCACGTAGCCGACGAACACGCGCTCCTCATTGCTGCGCACGTCCACCAGTACGGCTTGCCCGCTCGACACCAGGGCCCATGCGGCAGGCGGACTGATCCCGCCCGGGTAAGGCAGGCCGTTCGCAATCGCTTCCGCGCGGGCGCGCTCCAGGACGGGGGGCAGGGCGATTTCCAGCAGATCGGTTGGCATGACACTTCTCTCCAGCACATGGTGATCGGATGCCGCGGCAGCGGCACGGATGGGCCTAATATACGTGGAGCACTTTCGACATTAAACGAATATAAATGCACATACGTATGCGGAAACCGTTTATGGTTCGGCACGATGGGCTCGGAGTCGAATGATGGGAACGGAAACGACAACGCCACCTGCATGGGGTGGCGTTTGGTGTGCCGGAATTCTTTGTTTCTCTTTACAGGCTCGTCTTGCGGCTGCGCCGGGACGCCAACAGTCCTGCGCCGCCGGCAATCATCAGTAGCCATGTCGCCGGCAGCGGCACGCCGGTCGGCGGCGGATTTTGCTCGACGGCAGTGCTTTGCACGCCGACGGTGAAGCCATTCCAGTACTCGTTGGTCAGGCTGCGCCAGGTCAGCGTATCGAATGCGCCAGTGAAGCGGATGGTGCCGTGCGGCTCGCCGCTGCCGATCAGCCGGTATTCTGTATTGCCGCCGCCGAGATCGACCACCTCCTTGGTCACGCTCCCGCAGCCCCAGTAGCCACAGCTGTTGTTGCCGGGTGCGGCGGCTCCGAGGCCGGCGCCGTAACTGAGGATATCGAAGTCCTGGTTCAGGAAGGCATAGCCGTTACCGTTCAGGCTGACAAAAGCGAAGACCGGATTGACGACTGTCTGCGAGAACGTCAGCGTCTGGTCGCCGGCGTACTGCAAGGCGATGATATCGGTCCCGGTAGGCACGTTGTCGACCTGGGGGCTGGTGTAAGGCGAGTCCGTCACGGGAGTACGTGGCGTGTAGTAGTCGATGCCGCCACTGGGCTGATAAAAGCCAACGCCCGCGGCATTGGTGTACGTGACGTTGACGGTCTGGGTCAGGGTGGTAATGGTGCCGTTGCCGATGAACCCGGTTCCGGGGTCGGCGTCGGTGCCGGTCCAGTCGGTCCAGTAGACCGGATTGGCGCTGGCAGCGCCGCCGGCAAGCATCAGGGTCAATGCAGGGATGGCGCGAAACAATGTTGCGGCAAGACTTTGCGTAGCCATGGAATCCTCCCAGGATGTGCGCAACGGCCAAAGTGACAGTTGGTGTAAATCTTAAAGCAATCATTATTCCAAATAGATAAGCAATTGATTTTTAAGGATGTGCTCGGGCGCGTGTAACCCGGGTGTCAATTTTTTCGACAGATGTGCGGATGTGAAAATGCTGCGCTAAGATTCTCATCCTTGCCACCCTTGATCGGATACCCCGCCGCATGAAAACCTTCGCACCATTCCGCCGCTACCTGCTGGCCGCCGCCATGCTTGGACTGGGTACCATTGGCGCCATCGCGCCAGCCTGCGCCGCCGCGCCCATGCTCAAGACCCAGGCCCCCGGCTATTACCGTTTCATGCTGGGCGACTTCGAAATCACAGCCTTGAGCGATGGCACCATCGCCCTGCCGGTCGACAAGGCGCTGGACACGCAGCCGGAACGGGTCCAGGCGGCGCTCAAGGAGCAGCACATCAACCTTCCGGCGGAGACCTCGGTCAACGCCTWCCTGATCAACACGGGCAGCAGGCTGGTGCTGGTCGATGCCGGCGCCGGCACGCTGTGGGGCCCGAACGCCGGCAAGCTGCTGGCGAGCCTGAAGGCCGCCGGCTACACGCCGGAGCAGGTGGACGAGGTCTATATCACCCACCTGCACACCGACCACATCGGGGGCGCGGTGGCGAATGGGGCGCCGGTCTACGCCAACGCGATCGTGCGCGCCGACCAGCGCGAGGTGGACTTCTGGTTGAGCAAGGTCAAGTTCCAGGGCGCCGTCGCCAGCATGGAGCCGCTGCTCAACGCCCAGCGCTTCAAGGCCTTCTCCGGCGACACCGATCTGGTCCCGGGCGTGCGCGCCGTCGCCACCTATGGCCACACGGAAGGCCATACCATCTACCTGGTGGAAAGCCAGGGGCAAAAGCTTTATCTCATCGGAGACCTGATCCATGTGGGAGCGGTGCAATTTCCCGATCCCACCGTGACGATCGGCTCCGACACCGACCGCAAGCTGGCGCGCGAGCAACGCATGAGTACCTTTTCCAGGGCCGCCCGGGAAGGCGCGATGATCGGTGCGGCCCACTTGTCCTTCCCAGGCGTCGGCTACGTCAAACCGGCTGGCCAGGGCTACCAATGGATTCCCCTTAATTACTCGGCACTAAACAAGTAAGCCCGGGGCCCACTGTCCTTCCCTCAACACTTCATGGAGAAAGTATGATCAGGTTCATTGCTGCCATGTGCGCCGGCCTGGCGCTCATTTCCCCGCTTGCCCATGCGGACGACGTCGCGCCTGCCGCGTCCACCGCGCCTTCCGCTGCCACCGTGCGGGTGGAGCGCATCAGCATCGACAGCCCGGCCCTGGCGGGCAACCCGGAAGGCAACAGTGCGCGCCGCGACGTCATCGTGGTGCTGCCCCCGAGCTATGCAAGTTCGCCTGCACGCCGCTATCCGGTCGTCTATGCCCTGCACGGCTACGGAATCACGCCGGAAAAGTGGTTTGCCATGGACAAGCAAGACCAGATTGCCGCCAGGGCGTTCCGAAGCGGCGTGCGCGAGATGATCYTGGTCTTCCCCGACACGTACACGCGCCACCATGGCAGTATGTACTCCACCTCGGCTACCACCGGCGACTGGGAAGCCTTCATCACGCGCGACCTGGTCGGGTACATCGACGCGCACTACCGCACCATCGCACACCGCGCCAGCCGCGGCCTGATGGGCCACTCGATGGGAGGCTACGGAACGGTCCGGCTCGGCATGAAGTATCCGGGCACTTATTCCAGCCTGTATGCGATGAGCGCATGCTGTCTTGCCGCCCGGGAGATCACGCCCGAGCAGGGACGGCAGGTCGAGACGGTCAAGACCATCGAGCAGGCATCGTCCGCCCCGTTCTTGGTCCGTACTACCCTGACCGCGGCGGCCGCATGGTCGCCCAATCCGAACAAGCCGCCGTTCTACGTCGACCTGCCTTACGAGGGCGGCCAGCTGCGTCCGCACGTGCTGGCGGAATGGGCCGCGAATGCGCCCCTGGCCATGCTGCCGCAGTACGTCAATCACCTGCGCCAGTACCAGGCCATCGCGATCGATGTCGGCAACCGCGACAGCCTCGTCGACGACAACAAGGCGCTGCATGAGGCGCTTGACCGGTTCGGCATTGCGAATACCTTCGAGGTGTACGACGGCGATCACGGTAGCGGCGTGGTCTCCCGCTTCGAGACCAAGGTGCTGCCCTTCTTCTCGCGCCACTTGCAGTTCTGACGCCCGAATCCGCAAGGTAACCCATGAAGCGTCATCGCCCCATCGTGCCGTTTTGCCTGATCGCGTTTGCGCTGCTGGTGTCCGGCGTCGCGCAGGCGCAGCAACCGGGAGGCAGCCTCCGGCATCGCATCGAGCAGTGGCGCGCGGGCCGCGCCGCACCGGCTGGCCTGCAGGAATTGCAGGTACAGGGCCGCACGGTGCTGGTGCACGTACCGGCAGGCTATGATCCCGGCCACCCGGCGCCGCTGGTGCTGGCCTTCCATGGCGGCGGCGGCGATGCGGCCTTCATGGCCGACGACACCCGGTATGGCCTGCAGCGCCAGGCCGACCAGGGCGGATTCATCGTCGCCTTCCCGAACGGCGCCGGCAGGCTGCCCGGCGGCCGGTTTGCGACCTGGAACGCGGGGGCCTGCTGCGGCTACGCGCGCGACCAGGGCAGCGACGACGTCGGCTTTGCGCGCGCGGTCGTCGGCGCGATCGAGGCGCGCTATGCCGTCGATGCCCGCCGCGTGTTCGCGACCGGCATGAGCAATGGCGGCATGCTGGCCCACCGGCTCRCCTGCGATGCGGCGGACGTGTTCCGGGCGGTCGCCTCGGTGGCCGGCACCGACGCCACGACCCGCTGCAGTCCGTCGCAGGCCGTCTCCGTGCTCCACATCCATGCCCGTGACGACGACCACGTGCTATTCGACGGCGGCGCCGGCCCCGGCGCATTCCGCGACCCGGGCATGGTGATGCAATTCGTTTCGGTGCCGGACACCATTGCGCGCTGGGTGCAGCGCGACCAGTGCGCCGGCAGCCCGCAGCGTGTGTTGCAGGTGCCGGGTGCCCATTGCGATGCTTACCAGAGTTGCGCGGATGGTGCCCAGGTCCAGCTCTGCATCACGGACACCGGCGGCCATTCGTGGCCGGGTGTGGACCGGGTGCTGCCTGGCAAGGAAGCGGCATCGACCGCGCTGGACGCGAGTGCGGTGATATGGAGGTTCTTCGACAGTCAACCGCCGCGTCCGGCCAGCGCGTCCCGCTAATCGATGCAAAAAACGCCAACCTGGGCGGTTGGCGTTTGTAGGGTGGTCCTGGAGCGACTTTAATTATTAGTGCGCGCGCTGGGCGCCGGTACCGGCGCTGCCGGCCTGCCCGCTCACGGGCAGGTGTTCGGGCGGCGTGCCGTCCTTGAACAACTGGCGCAGCTGCTGGCGCAGCTCCGGCGTATCGCTGTGGTGGTGTACCGAAACCGCGTGTTCGACTGCGGCCTGCAATAACTCTTCCTCGCTGTCGGCCGAGATGGCGACAGAACAGTTTGTGTCGCTTGGGAATTCCCGGCAATCGATGAACTTGCGTGTCATGATCGGCTCCTTGACTGAAAAGAGGCGGGCATCGTGCCCACCTCTTTCAGTATAGGCAGGTGGTGTCGTTTGTACTGCAAATAAAGACGCCACCCGAAGGTGGTTTCCATGCTTGAACCCCTGGTAGTCCGGGGCGGAATCGTACGATCCGTTGCCGCATGCGGTATCAGGCGGCGCCCAACTTGGCCTTAACGGCGTCCAGCGTAAAGAAAGTATCGCCCAAATGGTCCCGATACCGGTCGGTCAGAAAAGCGTCGAACAGCTTGTTCAGTTCCTCCGCTTTTTCTTTGCTGTCCGGCTTGAGGCCCACCACGCCAAGTCGCCCCAGATAAAACCTGCTGCGTGCAAGCGCACGTGTGAACCCGAACGTCCGATCGAACATCAAGCCGCCGCCAAGCAAGAGCACGGCATGCATGAAGTGGATCAGAATGACTGTTTCCAGATCGCCTTTTGCCAACAGCGGTAACAGGACGATAGGCAAGAG
Organism: Massilia sp. P2_C2; assembly: GCF_056404615.1. Classification (NCBI taxonomy): domain Bacteria; kingdom Pseudomonadati; phylum Pseudomonadota; class Betaproteobacteria; order Burkholderiales; family Oxalobacteraceae; genus Massilia; species Massilia sp. P2_C2. Next base: position 11,151 of record NZ_JBFUDR010000160.1, read on the forward strand.
CATCTGCGTCGCGATCACGCGCGTGCGCGTGTACACCCGTCCCAGGCATGGCAGCAGCAAGGCTAAGGCAATAAGCAATTGAACGGGCCAACTCATGAGTGGTTCAAAGCTGGCCTTGTCGAAGTGGGAGAGCAAACCGGTTGTGACGCCGCTTTTGCTTTCATCACCGCGCCATGCGAACGATAGAAGCAAAAAAGCACCAAATACCAGGGCATATACTGCGCCAATTGCCGATAGCCGTCGCGTCAGGAAACTGGCCAACTGGTTCGAGCGTTCTGCATCTTCGAGGTATTGCTTGAACTTGCCGATGTGTTGAGCCAGATTTTGCTCGTAGGTTTTTTCAGTTGTCATACTCGATCAGTGTCCTTCTTCGAAAACAGGTAGGTGATTGCGATTGAACTCGTCCAGTCCGAATTCGCGCAGGCGTTCCAGCCAGGCTTCGACGCACGTGCGTGAGTAGCCGAGGTCGATCGCGGCTTCGCCCAGCAAGGCGAATTCGGTGCGCAGGGTGGTCGGCATGATGCCTGGATCATCAGTGTTGACCAGAACCTTGATCGGTCCACGCCTGAGACCGAATCGGTTCCACTGCGCGGCTGGTGCCAGACAGGATTCGTTCGGCGGGTACCAGCGGAAAATCGGATGTTCGCTATGGTTTTCCAGTCGCGCGATATAAACGTTTGAACTTGGGTTGGCTTCGATGATCAGGCCCATGGCGTCGTACTTGTTCAACAGGTAATCCTGGAGGGCACACATGAATTCGAGATCCTCTGACGTCTCGAAGTCATACAGCAAAGCGTCACCGTCGGTCGCCGGTAAGTCGTATCGCGTACTGGGTTCGCCGGTCGGCTGTGCGATCAATACATGGCGTGACGCATTGGCCACTTTCTTTTGTGCCTCGTCTTTTTTTGCCTGGTCTTTTTGTTGATATCGGTAGTAGAGCTGTTCTGGACTGTTCGGGTCTGCGGATTTCTTGCTGGTCAGCCGATCGTAGTCGGGCGCCGCCGCGCGCAGCTTGCTGTCGTCAATGCGCGCGGGATCGTTCATGATCTGGTAATAGCAGTTGCGGCGCAATTCCCAAGCAGCGTGCAAGCTCTGCGGTGTGACATCCGGATGCTCACCATTCCAGCTGGCGTCGGGCCAGAACTGCGCGATCCTGCGCTCCAGCCGGGGAATGATCTGTGCCGCCAACGGCAGCCGGGCACTCATGACGCTGGCGTGGTGCCAGGCCCAGACCAGGTTGTCCAAGTGCTCGTCCACAGGCAGGATCATGTCGCCGTGACGCTCCACCCATTTCAATGGATCGATGCCGAGCGCAAGGCCATGGCCGATCCTGTCGCCGTCGCGCATTTCGCAAAAGCGCACCGTTTCGTCGACATGGCGCATGCCCGACAAAGGATGGGCATAATCTTCGCCCGCGTGCACGCTGAGATGGAACCCGGCCGAACCGTGTTCGCCTGGCGGCCGTGGCAGCAGGCCCCGGCGCAACCAGCGCAGCACAGGGGCGAAGACCTCGCTACGCACTTCATTCTCATCGCCGGCGACGTCGAGACCACGCAGCCATCGGGCCGGATAAAAGCGGTAGTTTGGATTAAGGTGACCGCCGAGGAATTCATCCAGATTCCATCCTGCCTCGTTCGACAAGGACGTGAAGAATTTTTCGGCATCCTCCCATAGGAGTCGCCGTGACGTCACGTAATGTCCGCGACGCAGAAAATGGACGCAAAAGTGCCAACGTTCGAGTTGTTCCACGTAGGAGCGGACCGCGACCGAAGGCAATTCGTTGCCGAACTCCGGCGTGACGATGCCGCTGTGGCGCGCCACTGCCTTGGCAAACCGTGCGATTCGTTTTACCGTTGCCGCGTCCGGTGAAATCTTGATTTCTGCCAGGTCCCGCTTCCCGACGAACATGCGCGCAACCACGTCCTGTGTACTGGCGGGCAGATCGACCGCGTTGCGCAGCTTATTGCCGAAGTAATAGCACGTAAAGCGTGTCAGGCCCTGGCCATCCATGATCATCGTGCGGCGGAACTGCATCAGGCTGCCAAGCAGGTAGAAAATCGCGACCCGCACGTATTCGCTGGTTGCTGGATCCCGGTAGCTATACCACAGGAAGACATTCAACCAACGCCATGCCTTGCTCTGGTCGCCCGTCAGCATGGCATTGGCCAATTTTGCTTTCAGCCAGACGCTGTCGACCGTGTCCGCCAGTCTGTGCCGCTCGAATTGCAGATGCCAATCTACCTGCTCCACCTTGTCGTCCAGTTCATTGCCTGTCAGCGCACGGATGCAGCGTTCACGAAAGCTGTTCTCTTTCTCGATACTGTCGCTCTCGCCTTTTTGCAGGTCCGCGTCCAGCAAAATAGTTATCAGCTCGCGCAAGGGCGCAAAAGCACCGGCAAATTCCGCCGACAGTTCTTCGCCCAGATTGCCCAGCAGTGCCAGCGCATCGAAATGTACGCCGCCAAGGTGAACGTGGCCCTCGGCATACGGGCGGTTGGGCCGTGGCGGTGGCGCGAAAAAAGGGAGCTGGCTGTCGACGACACGCGCCACGTCGTGAGGCGACAATTCTTCATCGATGGCCCAACCGGCGATATGCCAGCCGACGAGCAGGCTCGGCTCGACATCGGCTGCAAGCCGTGCATACGCTTGAACCTTATCGTCGCGGTACTGAATGAAATCGCCATTCCGCAGCATGAGTTGGTCGAACAACTC
>NZ_JBFUDR010000161.1:0-13817 GCF_056404615.1 Massilia sp. P2_C2
GCCGGCGGGGCGAGCCGGCGGGGCGACCATGCCCGCTTCCTCGTCGCCTTCCGGTGCCGCCGGCGCCGCTGCCGGGTGTTCGGTGATCCACTTCAGCGACAGCAGCTTGCCGATGGTACGCAGCAGGAGATCGTGGTCGACGGGTTTGGCGAGGAAGGCGTTGACGCCGGCGTCCATGCTCTTGCGTTCGTCCTCGGCGCCCGCGCTGGCGGTCACGGCGATGATCGGGAGCTTAGCCCACCCCGGCATCCGGCGTATCTGCCGTGTGGTCTCGTTACCGTCCATCACCGGCATCATGACGTCCATCAGGATCAGGTCCGGCTTGAAGCTGTCGAGCAGGACCAGGCATTCGAGCCCGTTCGTGGCGGCGGCCACGATGAATCCGGCGTCCTGCAGCAGGTCCAGCATCATCGCGCGGTTCTGCGGCACGTCGTCGACGACGAGCAGGCGCTTGCGCTCACCCTCGTAGCCGAGCGGGGTCGGTTGCGGCGCCACGGCGACCGGGCCGCTGGTCGCCACCGGCACGGTAATCTCGAACCAGAACGTGCTGCCCTTGCCGGGCTCGCTGACGACGTCGACATTGCCGCCCATGAGACGCACCAGTTGCTGGCTGATGGCGAGGCCCAGGCCCGTGCCGCCCTCGCGCCGCTGGGCGGTGGCCACCTGTTCGAACGGCTGGAAAATGCGCCCGAGCTGTTGGGCCGTCATGCCGATGCCGCTGTCGGCCACTTCGAAGCGCAGCCGCGCTGTGCCTTGGTTGTCCTGGCTTGCCAGAGGTGCGGTGGGCGATGCCGGCATGACGCGCAGGGAAACCCTGCCGCTGTCGGTGAACTTCACCGCATTGCCCAGCAGGTTGAGCAGCACCTGGCGCAGGCGCGTTTCGTCGATCGTCACGGCCGCCGGCAGGCCGGGCGCGAGTTCACAGCTGAACGCCAGGCCTTTTTCCTCGGCCTTGACGCGCATGATGTTGGCCAGGACCTGCAGAAACGTGCCGAGATTGACGGCGGCAGGGTGCAGCGCCATCTTGCCGGCCTCGACCCGCGCGAGGTCGAGGATGTCGTTGATGAGGGTGAGCAGGTGCTGGCCGCTTTCGTGGATGGTGTCCAGGCCGGACGACTGGCGCTCGGTCAATTGAGGGCGGTCGCGTCCCAGCAGGTGGGCATAGCCGATGATGGCGTTGAGCGGGGTGCGCAATTCGTGACTCATCTGCGCCAGGAACTGACTGCGCTGACGGGCCAGCGCGACCGCCTCGGCCAGTGCCGTTTCGCGTGCCGCCTCGGCTTGCTTGCGTTCCCGGTCGATGGCGGCCAGTTGTTCCATGCGTTTCTTGTTGGCGCGGAGGTCGGACCAGAAACGCAGCACGCCCAGCGACAGGCCGAGAATACCGCAGCTGATCCATGCGGTCACCAGCCAGCTCAGTAGGGTCGTTTTCGAGATCCATTTTCCCCGGAACTCGATCTTCCGCATCTCTAGCGTCAGCGGTTGTCCAATGGCGCTGTTGTCTTCTATCGACAGTTCCACGGCCGTGACGTGGTCGAGCTGGACATGGCTTTTGGACATCGGAATCCGGCGTGAGAACACCCACCAGTCCGCGGTGCGCAACGCATTCATCGGGATGGTGAATCCGGGCTGGTCGGGAACGTCGAAGATCACTTCGTTATACCGCTGCGAACTCCAGTCGCTCTGCGTGGAAAACTCCGGTTCGAAATTCATCAAGTGAAGCTTGACGACATGCCGGACCTGGCCCGTATAGCGCACGTCGAGTGTAATCGTATCGTAGCCGCTGAGGTCGACGCCCTTGACCGGGTCGCCCATCCGGAATTGCAAGTTACAGAATGGATACTTGGTTGCGGCCCCCAGATGGCAATGCATGATGATGGCATCCCTGGTGACGGCCAGTGAAGCGACCGAATTGCCGGGCGGGTTGTCGCCGCGCGGGCTGTTGTGGTCATCGGTCACCACGGCGTGATACGGATGCTGCGGGGAGATCTCGAGGGAGTGCGTCATCCCGTAGTGCTGCCAGACCAGCAAGACAGGGGTTGCGAGCACTAATAGAATGATCAGGAGGTAATTTATCCTGGTCAAGCGGGAGAGCCACTGATTCATGTTCGTACCGATTGGAAATCGGACAAGGTGGATTCAGTATATACCCAAGCAATACCCTACTGGTCTTTCCTGCAGCGAAGCGCAAGCGCCGCAACGTGTTCCTGTCGCAACGTGTAGCCATGCGCCGAAACGGCAGCCCTTCCAGCCAGGCGTCATGCCGGCGGTACCGCGTCCTCGGCCCGGAAGCGTGCCACGAAGGCTGTGAGCTGTTTCGAATGGTAGCCCTGCGCCAGCGCGTCCAGGCGGCTCGCGAAAGGACCATAGGCCGTGTCGAGCCCCCGCAGGTAGGCGRCCTGCTCGCGGATCTTGCGCATGTTGCCGATCTGCGCCAGCTGCCAGAGTTCCTCGATCTCTTCGGCCGGCGGGGCGACGATGTCCGCTGCCTCGTCGCCTTCCGGTGCCGGCGCCGCTGCCGGTTGTTCGGTGATCCACTTCAGCGACAACAGCTCGCCAATGGTGCGCAGCAGGGCGTCGTGGTCGATGGGCTTGGCGAGGAAGGCGTTGGCGCCGGCCTCCATGCTCTTGTGCTCGTCTTCCGCACCGGCGCTGGCGGTCACGGCGACGATCGGCATGTCGCGCCAGCCCGGCATCCGGCGTATCTGCCGCGTGGCCTCGTTGCCGTCCATCACCGGCATCATGACGTCCATCAGGATCAGGTCCGGCTTGAAGCTGTCGAGCAGGACGAGGCATTCCAGGCCGTTCGTCGCCGCGGCCACGATGAAACCCGCATCCTGCAACAGGTCGAGCAACATCGCGCGGTTCTGCGGTACGTCGTCGACGACGAGCAGGCGCTTGCGCTCGCCCTCGTAGCCGACCGGTGTTTGCTGGGGCGCCACGGCGGCCGGGCTGCTGGTCGCCACCGGCACGGTAATCTCGAACCAGAAGGTGCTGCCCTTGCCCGGTTCGCTGACGACGTCGATATTGCCGCCCATGAGGCGCACCAATTGCTGGCTGATGGCCAGGCCCAGACCGGTGCCGCCTTCGCGCCGCTGCGTGGTGGCCACCTGTTCGAACGGCTGGAAAATGCGACTGAGCTGTTGGGCGGTCATGCCGATGCCACTGTCGGCCACTTCGAAGCGCAGCCGTGCGGTGGCCTCGCCTTCGGTCGGCGGTGCCGGCAGCACTCGCAGGCAAACCTTGCCGCTGTCGGTGAACTTCACCGCGTTGCCCAGCAGGTTGAGCAAGACCTGGCGCAGGCGCGTTTCGTCGATCGTCACGGCCGCCGGCAGGCCGGGCGCGAGTTCACAGCTGAACGCCAGGCCTTTTTCCTCGGCCTTGACGCGCATGATGTTGGTAAGGACCTGCAGGAACGTGCCGAGATTGACCGCGGCCGGATGCAGGGACATCTTGCCGGCCTCGACCCGCGCGAGGTCGAGGATGTCGTTGATGAGGGTGAGCAGGTGCTGGCCGCTTTCGTGGATGGAGTCCAGGCCGGACGACTGGCGCCCGGTCAGTTGGCTGCGGTCGCGTCCCAGCAGGTGGGCATAGCCGATGATGGCGTTGAGCGGGGTGCGCAATTCGTGACTCATCTGCGCGAGGAACTGACTGCGCTGGCGCGCCAGTGCGACGGCCTCGGCCAGTGCCGTTTCGCGCGCCGCCTCGGCTTGCTTGCGTTCCCGGTCGATGGCGGCCAGTTGTTCCATGCGCGTCTTGCTGGTTTGCAGGTCGGACCAGTAGCGCAGCAGGCCCAGCGACAGGCCGAGAATGCCGCAGCTGATCCATGCGGTCACCAGCCAGCTCAGCAGGGTTGGCTTCGAAACCCATTTTCCACGGAACTCGATCTTCCGTACCTCGACCGTGAAGGATTTGCCAATGGCACTTGTGTCGTCCGCCTGCAGTTCCACGGCCGTGACGTGGTCGAGGCGGACATGGCTCTTGGCCATCGGAATCCGGCGTGAGAACACCCRCCAGTCCGCGGTGCGCAGCGCATTTATCGGGATCGTGAATTCGGGTTGGGAGGGAACATCGATCAGTACTTCGTTGAACCGCCGCGAATCCCAGGCGCCTGACGCGGAAAATTCCGGTTCGAAATTCAACAGGTGAAGCTTGACGGCATGTCGGCACTGGCCGGTAAAACGCATGTCGAGCGCAATCGTATCGTACCCGCTCAGGTCGACACCCTTGACCGGGTCGCCCATCCGGAACAGCAGGTTGCAGTATGGGTATTTTGCGGCGCCTCCCATCGAGCAATGCATCGTGATGGCATGCTCGGCGACGGTCAATGAAGCGACCGAATTTCCTGCGGAGGGGTTGCCGCGCAGGTAGTGTCGGTCATCGGTCACCATTGCGCGATACGGGTGCTGCGGGGAGATCTCGAGGGAGCGCGTCATCCCGACATGCTGCCAGACCAGCAAGATGGGGGTAGTGAGCACTAACAGGATGATCAGGAGGTAATTCATCCTGGTCAAGCGGGAGAGCCATCGGTGCATGCGCGCACCGATTGGAAATCGGACCGGTGATGCCGTCATCGGTGCGAGCTTCATGCCGGTGGGACCGCGTCCTCGGCCCGGAAGCGCGCGACGAAGGCCGCAAGTTGCTTGGAATGGTAGCCTTGCGCCAGCGTATCCAGGCGGTTCGCGAACGTCGCATAGGCTGGATTGCGGCTACGCAGGTAGCTGGCCTGCTCCCGGATCTGCCGCATATTGCCGATCTGCGCCAACTGCCAGAGCTCTTCGATCTCCTCGGCCGGCGGGACGACCATGGTGGTGTCGTCCGTATCCGCCTGGGTGGAGGGCTGGGCTGCCGGCTGTTCGGTGGTCCATTTCAGCGATAGCAGCTTGCCGATGGTGCGCAGCAGGGCGTCCTGATCGATGGGCTTGGCGAGGAAGGCGTTGACGCCGGCTTCCATGCTCTTGTGCTCGTCTTCCGCGCTGGCGCTGGCGGTGACGGCGACGATCGGGATGTCGCCCCGGCCCGGCATGCGGCGTATTTGCCGCGTCGTCTCGTTGCCATCCATTACCGGCATCATGATGTCCATCAGGATCAGGTCCGGCTTGAAGCCTTCGAGCAGGACGAGGCATTCGAGGCCGTTCGTGGCGGAGGCCACGATGAAGCCAGCGTCCTGCAGCAGATCCATCATCATCGCGCGGTTCTGCGGCACGTCGTCGACGACGAGCAGCCGCTTGCGCTCGCCTTCATAGCCCACCAGCGTTTCCTGCGGCGCCACCGCGGCCGGAGCGGCGGCGGCCACCGGCACGTCGATTTCGAACCAGAACGTGCTGCCCTTGCCGGGCTCGCTGACGACGTCGATATTGCCGCCCATGAGGCGCACCAGTTGCTGGCTGATGGCCAGGCCCAGGCCGGTGCCGCCCTCGCGGCGCTGGGCGGTCGCCACCTGTTCGAATGGCTGGAAAATGCGACTGAGCTGTTGGGCGGTCATGCCGATGCCGCTGTCGGCCGCTTCAAAGCGCAGCCGCGCGGTTGCCTGGCCGTCCTGGCCTGCCACTGGTTCGGTGGGCGATGCCGGCATGACGCGCAGGGAGACCTTGCCGCTGTCGGTGAATTTCACCGCATTGCCCAGCAGGTTGAGCAAGACCTGGCGCAGGCGCGTCTCGTCGATCGTCACCGCAGCCGGCAGGCCGGGCGCGAGGTCATAGCTGAACCCCAGGCCTTTTTCCTCGGCCTTGACGCGCATGATGTTCGCGAGGACTTGCAGGAACATGCCGAGATCGACGTCGGCAGGGTGCAGCACCATCTTGCCGGCCTCGACCCGGGCCAGGTCGAGGATGTCGTTGATGAGGGTGAGCAGGTGCTGGCCGCTCTCGCGGATGGTCGCCAGGCCGGAGGCCAGCCGTTCGGTCAGGTGAGCGCGGTCGCGGCCCAGCAGCTGGGCATAGCCGATGATGGCGTTGAGTGGGGTGCGTAATTCGTGGCTCATCTGCGCGAGGAACTGACTGCGCTGGCGCGCCAATGCGACGGCCTCGGCCAGCGCCGCTTCACGTGCCGCCTCGGCTTCCTTATGTTCCCGGTCGATGGCGGCCATTTGTTCCAGGCGTGTCTTGCTGGCTTGCAGGTCGGACCGGAAGTGCAGCAGACCGAGCGAGAGTGCGAGTACCCCGCAGACGATCCATGCAGCCACCAGCCAACTCAGCAGGGTCGTCCTCGAGATCCATTTTCCGCTGAACTCGATCTTCCGCAGCTCCACCGTGATGACTTGTCCCGTGTCACTGTAGTTGTCCGTCGACAGTTCCACAGCCGTGACGTGATCGAGCCGGACATAGCTCTTGGACAGCGTGATCCGGCGCCAGAATTGCCACCAGTCCGCAGTGCGCAAGGCATTCATCGGGGCCGTGAACGTGCGCATGGCGGGGATATCGATCAGCAACTCGTTGAACCGCTGGGAATTCCAGTCGCTCAGCGTGGAAAACTCCGGTTCGAAATTCATCAGGTGAAGCTTGAGGGTATGCCAGCCTCGGCCCGAATAGCTCAGGTCGAATGTAATCGTGTCGTACCCGGAGAGGTCGATGCCCTTGACCGGGTCGCCCATCTTGAATCGAAACTTGCAGTACGGATATGAGGTGGCTGCTCCCAGATGGCAACGCATGACGAAGGCATCCCTGGTGATGGTCAGCGTGCCGACCGAATTGCCATACGCGGTATTGCCGAGCGTGGTGTCGCGGTCATCGAGCACGATGACGTCATAGGGATGCTGCGGGGAGATTTCGAGAGAACGCGTCATCCCGTAATGCTGCCAGACCAACAGGATGGGGGTCGCCAGCACTAACAGAATGACCAGGACGTTACTGATCCTGGTCGAGCGGGAGAACCATTGGTTCATATACGTACCGATCGGAAATCGGACAGATGATTCAGTATATACCCAAGTAATGCTCCGCCGTAATGATTTCGCGTGTCCAGCGTGGCGGTCAGGCCGGTGGAACTGCGTCCTCGGCTCGAAAGCGCGACACGAAGGCGGCCAGCCGCTTTGAATGGTACCCCTGCGCCAGCGCGTCCAGGCGGCTCGCGAAAGGACCATAGGCCGGGTCGAGCCGCTGCAGGTATGCCGCCTGCTCGCGGATCTTGCGCATGTTGCCGATCTGCACCAGCTGCCAGAGTCTTTCGATCTTGGTGAGCTCCAGCGTACCGACCGAGTTACCGTTTGCGTGCCTGCCGTGCGTGTTGTCGCGGTCGTCGATCACACTGACGTCATGCGGGTGCCGCAGTGAGATTTCCAGGGTACGCGTCATCCCATAATGCTGCCAGGCCGGCAGGATGGGCGTCGCCAGCAGGAGCAGAATGACCAGGATGTAAAGATCCTGGTCGAGCGGGAGAGCGACTGATTCATGGGCGTACCGATTGGAAATCGGACAAGGATGATTCAGTATATACCCAGGCAATACTCCTATGTAACTACGTTGGCGCTTCGCCGGCGTTTTCGTTTTACAACATGTCGACGAATGCCGTCACGGCGGCGGCAAACGCGTCCGGCTGTTCCACTGCACCCAGGTGCGAAGAGTCGGTGAGCACCTGCAGCCGCGCACCCGGAATGCCTGCCGCGAGCGTGCGCGCCATGTCGATGGGCGTGCCCTGGTCGAGTTCCCCGGCCAGCACGAGCGTGGGCACGGCGACCTCGCCCAGACGCGCCGACGTGTCCACGCCGCCCACGGCCGCGCAGCAGCCGACATAGCCTTGCGGGTCCGTCGTCACGAGGCGCTGGCGGAAGCGGGCCACCGTGGCCGGATGCGCGGCGCGGAACGCCTCGTGGAAGTAGCGCGCCATGACGGCGTCCGCGATCGCGTCTATACTCTGATCGCGCACGGTCGCGATGCGTTGCTCCCATATGGCGCGCGCCGCGTCCGGATACCCCGACGTCGTATGCGCCAGCACGAGCGCGCCGACCAGTGCCGGATGGCGCAGCGCCAGTTCCTGACCGACCATGCCGCCCATCGACAGGCCGATCCACACGACCGGGCCCGTGTCGAGTTCGCGCAGCAGGCGCGCGGCGTCGTCCGCGAGGTCGGCCATCGTATACGGGCCGGCCGGCGCGTCCGAGCTGCCATGGCCGCGGTGGTCGTAGGCGATCACCCGGCAGTCGGCGGCGAGACGGTTCGCCAGCGCGTCCCACATCGTCAGGTCGCAGCCGAGCGCATGGCTCAGCACGATCGTGTGGCGCGGGCGCCTGCCGCTGCGGGGTGCGCGCACGCTGTAGTGCAGGGCAGGGTGACTTTCCGAGCGTCCTGCGCGCCCGACACCGGGATGCACCGCATCCAGCGGCGACGCCGGCTCGAGCGCATAGCCGATCTGCGGACCGACTTCGCGCAGGATCGCCGCCGCGTGCGCGAACGCCGTGTTGGCGGCGGGGACGCCGGCATAGATCGCGGACTGCATCAGCACTTCCTTCAGCTCGTCCGGCGTCAGGCGGCTGTCGGCGTCGCCCAGCAGCGCGGCGCGGACGTGCAATTCGTACTCTTCCCAGCGGCCGAGGGCAATGGTGATGGCGAGCACGATCGTCCGGCGCGTCTTGCGCGCCAGGCCCGGGCGGTCCCAGATGTCGTGCCAGGCATAGCGCGTGATGAAGTTCTGGAAGTCGGCGGTGAAGCTGTTGGCGTTCGCCAGCGAGCGCTCGACCCAGGCGTCGCCGAGGACGGCGCGGCGTTGGTCGAGGCCACGCAGCAGGTCGTGGTCGAGGGGATCGAAGCTCATGATTCCTTGTCGAAGGCGGCCAGGTCGGCGCGCAGTTGTTCGAAACGGTGGGCTGCCAGCCGGCGGGCGGGTGCGGTCGCGGCGACCGGATCGAAGATCGCGTCCAGATCGCCGGGGGCGAGCCGCGCCAGCGCCGGATCGGCGGCGATGGCCGCGCGCGCCACGTCGCGCAGGTGGCGTTGCTCCGCGACGGCCGTGCGCGTCATCGCCTCGACGGCCGCGTGGGCGGCAGGACGGCCGATGGCGCCCGCGAGCCGGATGGACAGCGCTTCGGCCGCCACGAGGCCCTGCAGGGCATCGATGTTGGCGCGCATGCGGTCCGTGTCGACCGTCAGGCCGGCGAACGCCTCGTTCAGCGCGCGCAGCGCGCCGTGAGCCGACAGGAACAGCGTGGGCCACTCGGCCAGTTCCGCCTGCCAGTTGCCGAGGCCGCGCTCATGCTGCTGGCCCATCGCCGCGAGCAGGGTGGCCGCGTGCTGCGGCGTGCGCGTGGCGGCGGCCAGCGTGATCAGCGCCGACACCGGGTTGCGCTTGTGCGGCATCGCGGACGAGCCGCCGCGGCCGCCGCCGGACGGTTCGGCCAGTTCGCCGACTTCGCCCTGGGCCATCAGCGCCAGGTCGGCGCCGATCTTGCCCAGGCTGCCCGTCAGCAGCGCGACCTCGAGGCCCAGGCGCACCCATTCGTCGCGCTGCGTGTGCCAGGCGGCGGACGGCGTCCTGAGCCCCAGCGCCTGCGCCATGCGCCCCGCGACGGCCGGGCCGCGCTCGCCCATCACGGCCAGGGTGCCGACGGCGCCGCCCAGCTGCAGTTGCAGCGCGTCCGCGGCGGCGGCACGCAGGCGCGCGCGGGCGCGCACGAGCGGCGCGAGCCAGCCGGCGACCTTGAAGCCGAAGCCCGTCACCTGGGCGGGCTGCAGCAGCGTGCGCGCCAGCACCGGTGTCGCGAGGTGGGCCTCGCCCAGTGCCAGCAGGTGCGCGCACAGGGCGGCAAGCTCGCCGTCGAGCAGGCGCAGCGCGGTGCGGGTGGCGAGCACCATGGCGCTGTCCTGCACGTCCTGGCTCGTGCTGCCCCAGTGGACGACGGTGGCCGCCTCCGCATCGGCCTGCGCGACGAGGCGCGTGAGTTCCTTCACGAGCGGGACGGCCAGCGTGCCCGAGCGGCGCCCGGCCGCGACGAGGGCGGCGATGTCGAAGCGATCGGCCCGGCAGGTGGCGGCAATGGCCTGCGCGGCCGTGCGCGGTAGCAGGCCTTCGTCGGCCTGCGCCGCGGCCAGTGCCGCCTCGAAGTCGAGCATGGCCTGGACGAGGGCCGCGTCGTCGAACGCGGCGATCATCCCGGGGGTGCTCAACAGGGTGTCAAACAGCGAAATCGTCAAGATGTCTCCTGTAGGGTGGGCACTCCTGCGCCCACGCGTGACGTATGCGATGTGTTGGCGTTACGCGTGGGCACGGGGTGCCCACCCTACGGTCAACGATAGTCAAAAAACACCGTTTCCTTGTCGGTCTGCATCCAGATATCCCAGCGATACGTGCCGTCGCCATCCTTGCGCGCGACGAGCGTAGCACGCCGCGCGGCCGGCACCTGCGCCAGGATGGCCGACTGGTCCAGCGTGGCGTCGTCGTCGAGGAAGACGGCCGTGAACTGGTGCTTCGTGAGCCCGCGCGCGAACACGGTCACGTAGGCGACCGGGGCGCCGGCCGCCGGAGCGCCGGCCGCCGGAGCGCCGGCGGAACGTGGCGGCACCGACAGGCGCAGGCTGAATTCGCCCGCGCGGCCCGTGGGCGTGCGGCGAAAGCCGGGGATGTCCTGCTGGCCTTCCGCGGCGGCGGCCTCCGGCAGCCATGCCTCGATCTGCGCGTCGTCGATCGGGTTGCCGTCGCCGTCGTACAGGATACCGTGGACGATGATCGTTGGCGCACCCGTTTCCAGGCGCGTGGCGGCGCTTGCGTCCACCGCCCATTGCCAGGCTTCGTGCGAGAACGGGCCGATGGTCTGCGAGGTCGTGATCTTGTGGTCGTGGTTGCTCATGCTTGCTCCTTGCCGCTTGTTCCTTGCGTTTACAGGCCGAACGGCGTGGCGCCGCGGCCGCGCAGGACGATGTCGAATTCATAGCCCAGCATCGCTTCGCCCACCGTGTGCTCGAGCGAGAAGCGGGAAATCAACCGCTGGCGCGCCGCCTCGTCCGGGATGCTGTTGAAGATCGGATCGTACGGGAACAGCGGGTCGTTCGGAAAATACATCTGCGTGACGAGACGTTGCGCGTACACGTTCCCGAACAGCGAGAAGTGGATGTGGGCGGGGCGCCAGGCCTTGTCGTGGTTCTTCCACGGGTACGGTCCGGGCTTGATGCTGACGAAGCGGTAGCGGCCGTCGTCGTCCGTCATCATCTTGCCGAAGCCGAAGAAGTTCGGGTCGAGCGGCGCGTCGTGGTTGTCGCGCTGGTGCCAGTAGCGGCCGGCGCTATTTGCCTGCCACACTTCGATCAGCGAGTTGCGCACCGGCTTGCCGTCCTCGTCGACGACCCGGCCCGTCACGACGATCTTTTCGCCCAGCGGCGCTTTCTCGCCGCGGCGGGTGAGGTCCGTATCGTGCGGCAGCAGGACGCGCGGGGCGGGATCGATGTTGCGGCTGACAGGGACGGGAGCCGCGATGCGCAGCGCGGGTTGCAGCGGTCCGCGCTTGACCGTCGATTTGTAGGCGGGATGGATGAGGTCCGGCCAAACGCCGGGCGCGACTTCGTCGAATTTCACGGTGGTCTCCAGATGTCGTAAGGTTGTGCGAGCCAGGCCATCGTAGGAAATGGGCCCATCCCGGACAAGACGGGGAGAGTGGATGACTTCCGCTATTCGCACGCTTTGTGCGATACTCGCACAAATTCGCATCTTTTTGCACATGGACCCGGACGACACGACGCATACGCCAGCCAAACGCGACATGGTCGCGGGGCTCGACAAGGGCCTGCAGGTCATCGAGGCGTTCGACCAGGAGCGCTCCCGGCTGACGATCGCCGAGGTGGCCGAACGCACGGGCCTCACGCGCGCGGCCGCGCGGCGCTACCTGCTTACCCTGACGGCGCTGGGCTATATGCGCCACGAGAACAAGCAGTTCACCCTGACCCCGAAGGTGCTGCGGCTCGGGCAGTCTTACCTGCATTCCGCCCGGCTGCCGCGCATCGCCCAGCCATTGCTGTACCGGCTCGCGTACGCGCTCGGCGAGGCGGCGTCCGTCGGGGTGCTGGACCACGACGACCTCGTGTGCGTGGCGGCTGTCAGCGCCGGCCAGCTCATCTCGGCCACGTTGCAGCCGGGCACCCGCGTACCCGCGTACTGCACGGCGAACGGCCGCATGCTGCTCGCGAGCCTGGCGCCGGACCAGGTCGAACGCTTCCTTGCGCGCGCCAGGCCTGAGTCCATCACGTCGCACACCATCGTCGACCGCGCGCGCCTGGCGCAGGAGATTGCATGGGCGCGCGAACGTGGCTACGCGCTCGTCGACCAGGAACTGGAACTGGGCCTGCGCACGATCGCCGTGCCCGTCAAGAATTTCCGCGGCGAYGTCGTCGCGGCGATGAACATCAGCGTGCATGCGGGCCGCATGGACGCCCTGCAGATGGTCGAGCGCTGCCTGCCGGCGCTCATCAAATACCAGGTCGAGCTGAACGCGCTGCTGTAGCGCGCCGCGTCAGATGCCGTGCAGGCTGAGGGCGCGCACGGCGCTCCTCAGCTGGGCGTGCAGCCACGCGCGCTCGTCGTCCGTCAGATCCGGGAACATGGTGTGCTCGACCTCGCGCACGACGTCGTCGCAGCGCTGCAGTATGGCCAGGCCGTCTTCCGTCAGGCTGATGCGGATGATGCGGCCATGCTCCGGATCCGGGGCGCGCGCGATCCATCCCTTCGCCTCCATCGCTTTCACCATCTCGTTCGCCGATTGCGGCGACATCATCGTGCGTTCCGCCAGCTGGGCGTTGGAGATCGTGCCCAGGGCGCGGAACACCGACAGCGCCGTGTAGTGCGGCACGGTCATGCCCAATGGTGCCAGGCCGTCGCGCAAGCGCTTGTTCAGGACGTGGTCGAGCCGGCCCACGATGTAGGCGAGGCCGGAAGGCTTGGTGTCGGCCGGAGCGGTCGGGAGCGGTTTTTTCGAAGGCATGAAAATTGTTCTTGTCAAAGCGTGAGGGCAGGTCTAGTATAAGTACCATATCAGGCTACCTGATAACTTCCTCACACATTAGGAGACATTGTATGTCCAAATACGAAGGCCGTTGGCAGACCGTGAAGGTCGATGTCGAGAACCGGATCGGCTGGATCACCCTGAACCGCCCCGAGAAGCGCAACGCGATGAGCCCCACGCTGAACCGTGAGATGATCGACGTGCTCGAGACCCTGGAACTGGACGACGACGCCGAGGTGATCGTGCTGACGGGCGCCGGCGACGCGTGGACGGCCGGCATGGACCTGAAGGAATACTTCCGCGAGACCGACGGCAAGCCGGAAATCATGCAGGAGCGCATGCGCCGCGACTGCTCGCAATGGCAGTGGAAACTGCTGCGCATGTACAGCAAAGCCACCATCGCGATGGTCAATGGCTGGTGTTTCGGCGGCGCGTTYTCGCCGCTCGTCGCCTGCGACCTCGCCATCGCGGCCGACGACGCCGTGTTCGGGCTGTCTGAGGTGAACTGGGGCATCCCGCCGGGGAATCTCGTGTCGAAGGCCGTGGCGGAYACGATGGGCCACCGCCAGGCGCTGCACTACATCATGACGGGCGACACCTTCACCGGCAAGGAAGCCGCGGCGATGGGACTGATCAACAAGAGCGTGCCGAAGGACGAACTGCGCGCTGCCGTGATCGCGCTGGCGGCCAAGCTGCTGGAAAAAAATCCGGTTGTGCTGCGTTACGCAAAAGTCGGTTTCAAGCGCTGCCGSGARYTGACSTGGGASCAGRRCGAGGATTACCTGTAYGCGAAGRYSGACCAGTCCAACCACCGYGACCCGGAGAAGGGCCGCAAGGAGGGCCTGAAGCAGTTCCTGGACGACAAGACGATCAAGCCCGGCCTGCAGAGCTACAAGCG
>NZ_JBFUDR010000162.1:0-13753 GCF_056404615.1 Massilia sp. P2_C2
CCGCACCCGTGGCAATGCCAACGGCGGTGACGCCGCCAGCGGCACCAGCACCGGCACCGGCCGTGCTGCGCGACGAATCCGCGCCCGTGGTGGCGAATCCGCTGGCGGACATGGCGCCATCGCCCGCGTCCGTTGCCGACGTGCGCGATCCGGTGACGCATGCGCCGGAGCGAACCGGGCGTCACAAGGCGCATGGCGCAAAGGCAGAACTGAAGGACGCGCACGCGCAGCGCAAGGTACGCGAAGCCACACACGAGAAACCGAAGACCAGGCTGGCCGAGAGGCATCCGAAGGCACGTACCGTGCACGAGGCGGACAGCGACGTCGTGCTGCTGGCCGCCCTCGTGAGCCATATCGAGCCGAAGAAGGGCAAGGCGACGCCGGCCGAACAGCTGGAAGCCTGCAGGCGCTACAACGCGGCCGGCGAGGCGCAATGCCGCGCGCGGGTGTGTGCGACGGCGGGACGGAAGGAAGCGGCGTGCAAGGACGTCCAAGCCAAGCGTACCGATCACCTCACCGCTGATGATTAAGAACGCAACATGATTCAGGGGACGATTTGTCAAGCGCTCCTGTCGCAGTCGTTCGTGGTCCATGCCGCCTGCACCCGGCACTCGCCGTTTGCCGGGGTGGATTGGGGTCGTGTATGCCTGCTGTCGACCCAAAGCGGTCACTCTGCCATTGGCTATTCACCGTCACTTGGAAACCATGAGTGATTGCAGTGGGGACACCAACGAGCCCTCCAAGTGAGTAACTCACCACTGCACTGTGGGCACGTACCAATCTTTTTACTGCACCGTACGTCGAAGTAATGGCGCAGCCATTCCTCTGCCTGCGATGCGGTTGTATTTTCCATAGTCACCAAGGTGGAGATTCGCAGCTCTAGCGGCGTCTTTTTCAATGCCGCCACTGTCGGCAGGTGTGGGTAAAAATCGGTCGTCGCTTCCCCACAACGCAAGCACACTTTTGTCATCGCTGGCAGGCAATCAAAATTAGAGACATGGAAAGCTCTTAAAGAATAGGGGGCGAGGTCAAGGAGAGCACTACGTTTCGGCGCAAATGATCGCTTCTGCCCGATCTGGGGAGGTCGTGAAGGACCGCTCCTGGCCGAACCCGGCCGTTCGTAACGGCTCAATGTACGACTGTATTGCTCTCCTGGCAAGTCGAGGTTTTGATGACATACTAAATCCCCTTGCCGGCACAAGCCGGCAAGGGGATGAGGCAAAGGGTGGCGGTCTTCAGATCACGACCTTGTTCATGCCCTTCAGTGACGCGGCCACATCGATATCGGGGCCGACGAACCCGGCGCCGATCACGCCGTTGTTGTTCAGGACGTTCACGCCAATCTGCTGGAACTGCGCCAGTTGCTGGTTGACGTTCACGTTGACGTTGACGTCCTTGCCGAAGGCGAAACCGCCTTGCACTGCCGACATCGCCTGGTGGTCCAGTTCGTTGCGATGCGACAGGTCGTGGATTGCGATGGATGACATGGGTCTCTCCCGCTCAGCCGACGATGACGTTCTTGCCGTTCTGGTGCGTGGTGTTGTTCACGGTCACGCCGCTCAGGAAGGCCGAGTCGTTGGCCGTCGCGGTCAGCACGTTCTGTTGCTGGCTCAGGCTCTGCATGGCGTTGATCGACGAGTCGGACGTCGGGGCGTAGGTGTAGTCGCCCATCTTGAACGACGGTGCATAGTACACGTTGTGGCCGCCGCGCACGGCTGCCATGGCGGTGCGGTCCAGTTGTTCGGCGCGGTCCAGGTCTTTGATGGTCAGGGTTTTCATGGCTTTCTCCTCAGATTGAATTCGAATGAATGTTTGGATGTCGGGTCGATCAGTGACGCACGATCACGTTCTTGCCGTCCTGCGACACGTCGTTGTGGACGTTCACGCCCTCGACGAAAGCCGAACCGTTGGCCGTGGCGGTCATCACGTTCTGGAGCTGGCTCAGGCTCTGGCTGGCATTGATCGACGAGTCTGACTTCGGTGCATAGGTGACGTCGCCGAACGTGTACGACGGTGCCCAGTATTGGTTGTGGCCGCCACGCACAGTGGTCATGGTGGCGCGGTCCAGGGTCTCGGTACGGGCCAGGTCGGTGATGATCAGGGTCTTCATGGTCAAAGCTCCTTGAGATTTCGGTTGGTTGGTCGAGGCATTTATCTGCGCTCGATGGACTATTTGCGAAATGCGTGCCAGGTCTTGCGGCCACCTCGAAGACATCACGTAAGTCATTGAAAAAAAGGATAATTTAGATCAATCTCAGCATTGGGGAAGTGCATGGCACGCCGTGTGGCGCATACGGCCTGACGGGTCCGAACCAACACATTTACGAGGCTGTTCGGCGCGATCCAACAGCATTTCGGCGGACCTGAAAATAAAAAAGCCGCCCGGTTTTCACCGGACGGCTTTGTGGCTAAAGCAGGGAGCCGACTAAGAAAAAGTCACGACGGTCAGGAATGGCTGAGATCGACCCACAGACATTAGCAAGCGTAAAGACAAGGGGAAATACGAACTAACATCCTGTGTTTGGACAGATGCCATGGAGCGAGCGCAGGTTGTCGTATCGAAACGTTAAGATCCAGAGAATAGCTATGGTGAACCAGATATAAAACGAATTCAGTCGTCCCGTTTGCCATACTCGTTCAATGATGGCGGATRGCGAGATCAGGTTAAAGACCAGGTAGACCAGGAGCACAGGAACCATACGAAAGAGCCAGTAAAGCGCGTTAGCCATATTCAGCGACAACCCGTCCTCATCTTGAAGGTTTGAACCTAAGTACAGGTACGTTGCCATACCGATCAAGTTGAGCACAATCCAAATATGGGCACGTCGGAAGTGAAGGGTCATGGCTTAGTCGATGGGTTAGCTACCACTTTTCTTGGTCGATCTCGATGTCTGCTTCTGGCCGAACCCGGCCGTTCATTGTACGGCAGCACTCGACCCGAAGCGGTCGTTCACCCAAACAGTCAGTCACTATCCATCGCTCGATGCTGCATGTCAAAGTATGGCGGCGGATCTGACGTGGACATAAAAGGTCGAGTGTATGTTTCGGTCCAACGCGCAGTTCGCATACAGCTAAATACTGTCGCCGATGAACCGTCGTCCTAGCACCACACCGAGAACGACGCCAATGCTTGGAGCGCCTGCCCAGATAAGAATAATAGTGGTCGACAGCGGCCAGGGGAACTGCTCGAATCCTGTAGAAATCAGGCTCAGCATGAAAAGCGCAACTGGCACTGCAAACGAACGACGAGGCGCCAATACGGCCGCGAGATTTCCTGCTAGAACGGAGCCAATGAAAACAGAAGTTTGTAGCGCGTACCATACGGGATGGCTACTATTGCCAGGATTCTCTAGCCATAGTGATGGATTTTCAGCCGCGAGCGACCAAGAGCGAACGGCGAAAAGTACGATTACCGGCAGAATCGATTTCAACCCGAGTTGAACCAGCCATCCAACGACGATTCCCAGCCATATTGTTCGTTTGCGAGCAGGTGACTGATGAGGTGGTTTGAACATAAATTGCCAAAATAATTGTGCTAACGCGTCCTAAGGGCTGACGAGCCAGGCGCACCTTAACTGTCTTCTACTTGGAATGGCGGCTTCTGGCCGAACCCGGCCGTTCATTGTACGGCAGCACTCGACCCATTGCAGACATTCAGACATCATGGACATCCATATTAGTGATGAACTGATCGGCAGAAATACTTGCATTTCCGAGAGTTCAGTGAGTATTGGAATGGTCACAGCCAGTCTCCGGACACAGCCATCCCACCAATGAACAGCGCATAGATCAATGCGCTTAAATTCAAGAGCTGTAGCAGATGGAGAATCTTGGGGCCTCGGAACTTAAAAAACGAGAAAATTATTGATGAAAGGGGCATTACAAATGCCAGGAGAAATGGTAACGTTGCCCAAGGTCGATATGTCGGAGATAGATACCACCAAAGGAGAGCGCCCGAGTACAGCAGAGTGCCTAAGGCACCGTGCGCAGAGACCATAAGCCGCACGCTGCGCTTAGACTCACCAATATCGCATGCGTAATAGACGCCGCTTATTGCGCACATCATGAACGCTGGTAAAAAAAGGTTCATCGCAATGCTGCCCTACTGGCTGACTATGTTTAGTTTGGAGCGTCCGGTTCTGGCCGCACTCGGCCGTTCGTGAGGCTCAGTGTACGGCCCGTATTGCTCTCCTGGCAAGTCTGGATTTCCCTACGCCATTTCGTGTTAGGGTCGCGGTTCGAGTTCAACACGACAACTCACCGAGGAACCATTCATGCTGCAGCCCGTGGCGCAGGACATCTGGCACCAACAACACGCGTTATCGGTCATGGGGATCCGCGCCACGTCGCGCATGACCGTCGTGCGCCTTGCCGGCGGCAGGTTGTGGCTGCATTCGCCGATTCCCGTCTCGCCCGGCATCCTCGCGGAACTCGCATCGCTGGGGCAAGTGGCGTACATCGTTGCGCCGAACAGGTTCCACCACCTCTATGTCGGCCAGTGGGCGGAGGCGTTTCCGGATGCGATCGTGTTCGGCGCGCCCGGCCTCGAAGAAAAACGGCGCGACCTCGTCATGCGGCCATTGGGAACCGCAGCCGATCCTGGGTGGGAGCATGACCTGGGCCAAGTCTTCGTCGAAGGCGTTCCGACGCTGAACGAAACCGTCTGGTACCACACCAAGTCGCGTACGCTGATCGTCACCGACCTGTGCCAGCACATCGCGGGCGACCTGCCGCTGTCGTCGCGCCTGTATGCCGGTCTGATGGGCGTACGGCGCCGTCCCGCCGTGTCGAACGGCGTCCGGCTGGTCATCCGGGACAGGGCGGCGCTGGCACGCAGCCTGCGGCGGATCCTGCAATGGGATATCGAACGCGTGGTGTTCGCGCACAACGTCATCTTGCGGGAAAACGCCTACGGCGCGCTCAGGCGTGCCTTCGAAGAGGTCTTGTAGTAAAGTGCCGGGTTGGCAAGACCATCATCCAAAGATTCGCATGAGAGACTTCGCGACCGCAACGCCCGCCGCGGCGCACACCGCGCCCGAATTCGGCGCCGCATTCCTGCACGATCCATATCCTGTCTATCGCCAGTTGCGCGAGGCCGGACCGGTGCTGTGGCGCGACGACGTATTCCAGGGCGCGTGGCTGTTGACGCGCCATGCGGACGTGGAACTGGCGCTGCGCGACCCGCGCTTTTCTTCCCAGCGCACGGGTGGCTGGGTCAAGCGCATTCCCGGCGTCGACGCGAGCCTGCAGGGACGCCGCGCGCAGGCGGCGCTGGATGCGTTCCAGCGCCTGTTCGGCAGCGCCATGGTCTTCCTCGACGGCGAGGACCACCAGCGCGTGCGCCGTGCGATGGCGGCCGCATTCCACCCCACCCAGATCCGCACCTTGCGCTCCGAGGTCGAACGCCTGACGGACGAGCTGCTCGCGCCGCTCGATGCGCATGCCGGCTTCGACTTCATCGCGCAGGTCGCGCGGCCGCTGCCGTCGCGCGTGATCGCAATGATGCTGGGAATCGATCGTACCGATGAAGCGCGCTTCATGGCCTGGTCGGACGACCTCGCGGCCTTCATCGGCGCATTGCAGCCGACGGCCGACCAGCTGCGCGTTGCCCAGCGCAGCCTGTTGCAGATGGTGCGTTATTTCGACGCGCTGCTGCCGGCCCGCAGACGTGTGCCCAACTGCGCGCCCGGCACGGACCTGATCAGCCGGCTCGTGCAGGCCGAGGCCGCGGGCGAGATCCGCGCCGACGGCGAGCTGCTGGCGCAGTGCGCGATGCTGCTGTTCGCCGGCCACGAGACGACGCGCAACCTGCTCGGCAACGGCCTGTACACCTTGCTCGCGCACCCGGACGCATGGGCGCGCCTGCGCGCGGACGAGGAGGGGATGACGCTGGCCGTGCGCGAACTGCTGCGCTACGACAGCCCGGTGCAGTACACGGGCCGGCGCGTGGCGGTCGAAATGACCCTGCATGGGACGACCTTGAAGCGCGGCGACCTCGTCATCGCCGTGATCGGCGCCGCCAACCGCGACCCGGACCGCTTCGTCGATCCCGACACGTTTGACATCGGCCGGCGCGCGGGCAGCCATTTGTCGTTCGGCAGCGGGCCCCACGTGTGCATCGGCGCGGGCCTGTCGCTGCTCGAGGCGGACGTCGTGCTGCGCGCCGTCCTGCGGCGCTGGCCCGACCTGAAGCGCGTCGACGCCATCCCGCGCTGGAACGGCATCGCCGGCCTGCGCGGCCTCGCCGCGCTGCCCGTCACTTCTTCGTGAAACGCTCGA
This sequence comes from Massilia sp. P2_C2, assembly GCF_056404615.1. Lineage (NCBI taxonomy): Bacteria > Pseudomonadati > Pseudomonadota > Betaproteobacteria > Burkholderiales > Oxalobacteraceae > Massilia > Massilia sp. P2_C2. The sequence goes on from NZ_JBFUDR010000162.1 coordinate 6,280, forward strand.
CGGCGTCGTAGTTGACGCCGTTCGACTTCGCCTCGTACAGATCGGTGCCCTGCAAGGCCAGGCCGTCGAAAGCCGCAGCCTCGGCCACGTAGACGCGGTCGGGCACGCACACGGAACTGCCGGCGTAGGCTATGCACCAGTTGGCCTGGCCGGCTATCGTCTTGCGGCTGACAAAGCTGCCCGTCACGGTCACGGTGCGCTGCGGCAGCTGCGCCGTCACCTTGTCCACGGTCGCCGGCAGCGCCGCCAGGCCGGGACCCGGCACGATGGACGACGTCACGGTGCCGGTCCAGGTCGCGGTCGCGCCGTCGCTCCACGTCTGCGTGGCGATGACGTTGCCCGTGCACTCGGTATTCGCGTAGTACTGCGTCGTGACGGCGATCGTCAGGGTATTGGCGGGACTGGCCGCGCGGGCGATGACGGCCGTGTCGGTCGCGCTCGAGGCGCAGGCCGACGTCCATGTGCCGACATAGGCGTCGAGGTTCGCGGTCGCCGAGCCCATCGTATCGTTCGTCGATCCCGGATGGCCGCCGCCGCCGCCGCAGGCCGCCAGCAGCAGCGTCAGCGCGGTCGTGATCGTGCCGTAGGTCATGGTTTGCATCGTAATCTCCCGTCACCGGCTCGCAGGGCCGTTCAGGAAAACATGATAGCGCGACTACGGCCGGCCGCGATCGCCTCAGCGTGCGGCCAGCTGCTGCACGATCTCGCGGTCGAGCGCTTTCAGCGGCACGGATTTTTCCACGCCGCCGCGCCGCATGGCCTCCTTCGGCATGCCGTAGACGACGCAGCTGTCCTCGTCCTGCGCGACGGTGCGCGCGCCCGCCTTGCGCATCTCCAGCAGGCCCGCCGCGCCGTCGTCGCCCATGCCCGTCATGATGATGCCCAGCGCGTTGGCGCCCGCATGCTTCGCCACCGAGCGGAACAGCACGTCCACGGAAGGGCGGTGGCGGTTGACGAGCGGGCCGTCGATCACGTCCACCAGGTATTGTGCGCCGTCACGCCGCAGCAGCATGTGCTTGCCGCCCGGTGCGATCAGCGCGCGGCCCGGCAGCACGCGGTCGCCGTGGCGCGCCTCGCGGACCTCGATCTGGCACAGGCCGTTCAGGCGGTCGGCGAAGGCGGCCGTGAATTTCTCCGGCATGTGCTGCACGATGACGATGCCGGGCGTGACGCGCGGCAGCTGCGTGAGCACTTCTTCCAGCGCCAGCGTGCCGCCCGTCGACGTGCCGATGGCGACCACGCGTTCCGTCGTGCGCAGCAGCGGGCGGTCGTCCTTTGCTGCCGGCAGCACGGCGTCCGCCGTCAGCTTTGCGGCCACGGGCGCCGGGGGCACGCGCGCGGCGAGCCGGCGGACGTTGGCGTGGCTGGCCGCGCGCACGGCGGCGATGAGTTCGTCCGCGCTCTCGTTGAGGAAGTCCTTCAGGCCCAGCTTCGGCTTGGTGATGATCGCGACGGCGCCGGCGGCCAGCGCGGCCATCGTCGTCTCGGCGCCCTTGTCCGTGAGGGTGGAACAGATCACGACGGGCGTGGGCCGCTCCGCCATGAGCTTCCTGAGGAAGGTGATGCCGTCCATCCGGGGCATCTCGACGTCCAGCAGGATCACGTCGGGCCAGGCCTGTTTCATGCGTTCGATGGCCAGCAGCGGGTCGGCCACGGCGTGCAGCAGCCGGATACCGGGCGCCGACTCCAGCACCGCGCCGACGACCTTGCGCACGACGGCCGAGTCGTCCACCACCATCACGTCGATTGTATTCATGCCGGTTTGCGGTAGACGGAGGGGATGACGGGACGCAGCATGTCGCTCATCTCCTGCAGACTTTCCGAATGGCCGATGAACAGATGGCCGTCGGGCTTGATGCGGCCGAGTATGCGCTTGACGACCTGGCGCTTGGTGTCGCCGTTAAAGTAGATCATCACGTTGCGCAGGAAGACGATGTCGAACGAGCCCAGGTCGCCGGGCAGCTGCGTGTTCAGGTTCACCTGGCGGAAATGCACGCGCTCGCGCAGCGCGCGGTCGACGAGCAGCGTGCCTTGCTGGTCGCGGATGCCCTTCAGGCAAAAGCGGCGCAGATAGTCCTGCGGCACGTGGGTTGCCCGTTCCATCGGGTAGTGCGCGGCGCGGGCCCGCTGCAGCACGCGCGTGCTGATGTCGGACGCCGTCACTTCCCACGGCGCCGCGCCGAGGACGTCGGCCAGCACCATCGCGATGCTGTACGGCTCTTCGCCGGACGAGCAGGCCGCGCTCCACACGCGGAACGGCGTGCCCGCGCGCAGGTCCGGGCGGGCGGCGAGGGCGGCCTCGCGCAGCAGCTCGAAATGGCGTTCCTCGCGGAAGAAATAGGTCTCGTTCGTCGTCAGCAGGTCGACGGCCAGCTGGACCTCGTCCTGGTGCGCACCGTCCGTCAGCAGGCGGAAATACGCGTCGTACGTGGGCAGGCCGAAGTGCTGCACGCGCTTCGCGAGGCGGCCGCTGACCAGCGCCTTCTTCGAATCGGACATCGAGATGCCGGCGATGTCGAAGATGAAGCGCTGGAAGCGCGCGAACTCGCCCTGGCTGATCGCACAGTGCTCCATGCCCGCCTCACGAAAGTAGCGCTTCGGCGGCCGCGAGATCCGGCAACCCGTCCAGCGCCAGCACCTGGTCCACGTTCAGCAGGATGACGAACTTGCCGTTCACCTTGCCCATGCCGGCGATGAAGTCGCCGCGGATGCGCGTGCCGAACGACGGCGCGGGTTCGACGTCGGCTGCCGGGATGTCCAGCACGGCGCTGACGGCATCGACGACGACGCCCGTCAACTGGTGCCCGTCTTCGCCCGCCAGCTCGACGATGACGATGCAGGTGCGCTTGCCCGGCACGGTCTGCGGCCGGCCGAAGCGGGCCGCCAGGTCCATCACGGGCACGACGGCGCCGCGCAGGTTGATCACGCCGCGGATCGACTCCGGCATCATCGGCACTTCCGTGATGCCGCCGAATTCGATGATCTCCTTCACGGCCATGATGCCGATGCCGAAGGCTTCGCCGCCCAGCATGAAGGTGAGGTATTGGGCGGCCTGGCCGTCCATGTTCGTTTCCTGGTTCGTATGCTTCATTCGGTCACCTCTACCTATTGGTCAGAAATGGGTGAAACTGGGATCAATCGGCTCGGCCTGGGCGGCAACGGCGCCGCCGGCCAGGCGCAAGGTGCCGCGCTTCGGTGCGCGGACGGTGGCGCCGCTACGCGTGCCCGTGCCGCGGGCGAGGCGGAAGAAGCTCATCGTCTGCTGCAGGCGCTCGGCCTGGGCGCTCATCTCCTCGGCCGTGGAGGCCAGTTCTTCCGAGCTGGACGCGTTCTGCTGCGTGGTCTGCGACAGCTGGCCCACCGCCGCGTTGATTTGCGCGACGCCGGACGACTGTTCTTCCGACGCCGCCGTGATTTCCTGCACGAGGTCGGACGTCTTGCGGATGCTCGGCACCATCTCGTCGAGCAGCTTGCCGGCCTTTTCCGCCAGCGCCACGCTGTTCGTCGCCACTTCGCCGATCTCCTGCGCCGCCACCTGGCTGCGCTCGGCCAGCTTGCGCACCTCGGCCGCCACGACGGCGAAACCCTTGCCGTGTTCGCCGGCGCGTGCCGCTTCGATCGCGGCGTTCAGCGCCAGCAGGTTCGTCTGGTAGGCGATGTCGTCGATGATGCCGATCTTCCTGGCGATCTGGTTCATCGCGGACACGGTCGCCTTGACAGCTTCACCACCTTCGTTCGCTTCCTTCGCGGCCTTCGTGGCCATGCCGTCGGTGACCTTGGCGTTCTCGGTGTTCTGGGCGATCGATGCCGTCATCTGCTCGATCGAGGCGCTGGTCTCTTCGACGCCGGCGGCCTGTTCGCTCGATGCCTGCGACAGCGATTGCGCGGTGGCGCTGACCTGTTCGGAGGCGCTGGCGAGCGAGTCGGCTGCGCCGTTGACTTCGGCCACGACCTGCGACAGCTTGTCCACGGTGTTGTTGGCGTATTCCTTCAGCCTGGCGAATTCGCCTTCGTAGGCCTTGTCGATGCGGCGGCTCAGGTCGCCCTCGGCCATCGCGCCCATCACGCGCACGACGTCTTCGATCGACGCGCGGGTCGTCGTCACGAACTGGTTCAGGCCGTCCCCCATCTCCTTCTGGAAGCCCTGCAGCCCGGCCAGGTCGACGCGCTCGTCGAAGTTGCCGCGGTTGGCCGCTTCGATGACGCGCTTCTGGCCGTCGATTACCTGCGACAGCCGGGCAATCATGTCCTGCATGGCGCGCAGCAGCTGGCCGGTCTCGTCCGTCGACGGCGCATCGATGCGGACCGTCAGGTCGCCTTGCGCGAGGCTGTTGGCAGCAATCACGGCGGTGCGCAGCGGACGGGTCACGCTGCGGCTGATGACGAAGCCGAGCGCGATGCCGACCACGATTCCGACGGCGATGGCGCCGACCATCAGATTGCGGCTGCTGTTGTACAGCACCGTGGTTTCCTCGGCCGCCGACTTCGCATTGTCTTCCTTGAACTTCGACAGCTCGGTCATCGCGTCGTCGACACGGTCGACGATCACGCGCGCGTCCTTCATCACGTATTCGGCGGACTTGCGGTCCTGCTGGTGCAGGCCGGCCGCTTCTTCCTTCTTCGCCATCGCGATGGCAGTGTCCACCGCGTCCGTGTACGCCTTGTAGTTGGCCTCCAGCGCCGCGAGCTTCTGTTTGCCGGTCTCCGTGTAGAACAGCGCATGGGCCTTGTCCAGGTTTGCGCGCGTCAGCTCACGCGCCTTCATCAGCGAGTCCAGGTACGGGGCGGCATCGATCGACGGCATGGTTTGCGCGAGCAGGTAGTTGCGGATCGCGCGGGACTGGTAGACCAGGTCGATGTTGGCTTCCTTGACGTACGAAAGGCCCAGCAACTCCTTTTCGTACATGCGGTCCGCCTTGTCGTTGATCCTGCTTGCGTTCGAGATGCCGATCGCGCCGACGACGGCGCTGATGCCCGCGACCAGCACGAAGCCGGCGATCAGGCGTACTCCAATTTTCATGTTCTTGAACATGATGTCTTCCTTTTAAAACCTGGTGAAATTCGATTCGTCCGCCGTGTCGCCGGCAAACGCCAGCACGGTATGTCCGGCTGCCTTGGCGCCGGGCTTCGCTGCGCGGGGCGTCCGGTGCTGCGGCCTGCGCATCGGCACCACGTTCGCGGCAGGGGCGTTGGCCAGCCGGAAGAACGCCATGGCCTGCTGCAGCTGTTCGGCCTGGGAACTCATTTCCTCGGCCGTCGCCGCCAGTTCTTCGGAACTGGAGGCGTTCTGTTGCGTCGTCTGGCTCATCTGGCCGACCGCGGCATTGATCTGGCCGACGCCGGCCGACTGCTCTTCCGACGCGGCCGTAATTTCCTGCACGAGGTCCGAGGTCTTGCGGATGTTCGGGACCATGCGGTCGAGCAGGGCGCCGGCCCGTTCCGCCAGTTCCACGCTGCTGGTCGCCACTTCGCCGATCTCCTGTGCCGCCACCTGGCTGCGCTCGGCCAGCTTGCGTACCTCGGCGGCGACGACGGCGAATCCCTTGCCGTGTTCTCCGGCGCGGGCCGCTTCGATGGCGGCGTTCAGCGCCAGCAGGTTGGTCTGGTAGGCGATGTCGTCGATGATGCCGATCTGTTTCGCGATGCGCTGCATTGCCGCGACGGTGGCCTTGACGGCGTCGCCGCCTTCGGCCGCTTCGCGCGCGGCCTGCGCCGCCATGCCGTCCGTGACGCGGGCGTTTTCCGTGTTCTGGGCGATCGAGGCCGTCATCTGTTCCAGCGAGGCGCTCGTCTCCTCGACGCCGGCGGCCTGCTCGGACGCGGCCTGCGACAGCGACTGGGCGGTGGCGCTGACTTCCTCGGAGGCGGAAGCGAGCGACTGCGCGCCGCCGTTCACGTCGCCCACGACCTGGGTCAGTTTCGCGATCATGGTTTTCATCGCCGCGAGCAGCTGGCCGGCTTCGTCGCGCGCGGTGGCGTGGATGTCGACGGTGAGGTCGCCGGCGGCCAGGCGGTCGGCCGCGTCGACGGCGATGCGCAGCGGCCGGGTGACGGACAGCGTGATGAACACCGCCACGACCAGCGCGAGCACGACGGCGCCGGCCGTCATGGCCAGCACGAGCTGGCGCGTCTCGTCGTAGGTGCGGCCCGCCTCGTCGGCCAGCTTCTGCATCTTGTCGGACTGGTGTTTGGCCAGCTCGTCGATGGCGGCGATCAGCTCGCGGTTCAGCGGCATATAGTCCTTGCTGACGAAGTCGGCGGCCTGCTGGTGGTCGGCGCGGACGAGTTCATAAAAGCGGGCATACGCCGGTTCCAGCGCCGCCTGCCGGTCGGTGATCTGCTTGAGCAGCTTCTTGCCCGATTCGCTGGCGACCAGCTTCGTGAGCTCGCCGATGCGCGCGGCGGTGTCGGCACGCAGCTGCTCGATCTGCCTGCGATAGCGATCGTCCTGTGCGGGATCGGCGGTGAGCAGCATGCCGCGCATCTGGCGCGGCAGGTCGACGGTGTCGCGGATCAGGTCCTTGGCGACGACGACTTTCGGATAGGCGTCCTGCGTGATGTATTCGGTGGCCTGGTGCATCGCGGCCATGCGGATGGTGACCAGCTGCGCGATCGCCAGTAACAGCAGCAATACCGCGCCGAAGCCGAGGCCGAGGCGGATGCCGATTTTGAGATTCTTAAGCACGATGGCTCTCCCTTGGATGAATGAAGCGTGCGATGCGTCAGGCCGCCGCGGCCTGGCTTTCGGTTTCGAGGCCGGCGAGCAGCGCCGCCATGTCGAGGATCAATGCGACTTCGCCGTTGCCGAGGATCGAGGAGCCGGACAGGAAACGGGCGCCGGCGAACACCTTGCCCAACGGTTTGATGACGGTCTGGAACTCGCCCAGCAGGCTGTCGACGACGAGGCCGGCCTTGCGGGCGCCGTAGCGCACGACGACGATGCTCTGGCGCCGCGCGGCGGTGCCCGCGATGGCGAAGCGTTCGCGCAGGCGCACGAAGGGCAGGGGCTGGCCGCGCAGGTCGACCCAGTCGCAGCCCGGCAGCTCGCGGAATTCGATGCATTCGTCGATCATCTCCATCGGGATCACGAACACCGACTTGCCGACGCCGACCTGGAAGCCGTTGATGATCGCCAGCGTTAGGGGCAGGCGCACCATGACGGTGGTGCCGACGCCTTCCGTACTGGCGATGTCCACGCTGCCGCGCAGCGCGAGGATGTTGCGCTTGACCACGTCCATGCCCACGCCCCGGCCGGACAGGTTCGTTATCTGTTCCGCCGTCGAGAAGCCCGGTTCGAAGATCAGGTTGAAGATCTCCTTGTCCGTCAGCGAGCGGCCCGCTTCGACGAGGCCGCGCTCGACGGCCTTGGCGAGGATGCGCTCCCGTTTCAGGCCGCCGCCGTCGTCCGAGACTTCGATCACGATGCTGCCCGAGTCGTGGTAGGCGTTCAGCGCCACGGTGCCCTGTGCGGACT